>NZ_CP017114.1:3900000-4176400 GCF_001720485.1 Cobetia marina | reverse complement strand
ATATTCGGAGGGACTCGGGTTGGTGCCTGCCATTACTCTGCCTCAGGTTCGTGTGTACGGTGTTCGCTTCACCAGCCAGGGGCCCAGCCAGTGAACCGCCATTGCCGCCACGTAAGCGCAAAAAAATAAAGCGGGGTTTGAGGGCGGCACTGCAATGAAGAAGAATGCAAACAATACGGCCGTCAAACCGAACTTACCGGCCTCAGCCTGATAGAAGGCCTTGACCATCGCCTGGGCGTAACGTGCGCCCGTCACGCGCAATGAACGCCAGGCAAAGAACAGGTTGGGCAGCAGGCAGACCAGGCCACCACACAGGGCAGACAATGCCGCGCCGCTTCCCTTGCTCACCCAGGACAGGAGTACGGCACACAGAATCACCAGCGCCTGGCCCCAGAGAAGTCGCGCGACCTGAGGGCGTCGCAAGGCAGCGGGTGTCGTCTTGTGCATCGTGAACCTGTCCATCGCAGTGATGACTCTCGCCAATCCCTGTCACTGCGCATCCTGCAGCCGGGGAGCAAACTCGCCGGATTATAGGGGAGCGCCGCATCGCCATCAACCAAACTGCCGGCTAAATTCCTTGATCTTTCGCAAGCTTACGACCAAAGCCTCACCATCTTGCGTGAAACAGATGACAGTTGGCTTACGTTGACAGTCGCTTGCGATGCAGGCGACGTAGGGTTGCGCCTATCACAACCCCCCGTCAAGACGATCTTGCCGCTCCGGTCAGAGAAACGCACTTCGTGGCCCTGCGACAATACGTCACAGGGCCACGAAAACGACCAGAGAAGCACGGAAAGATTCGATGTCAGCCGATCACCTGCACCGAAGGCACGCCATGCCTAGTGGATATGACCGAGAATGCCATCCAGCTCATCCAGGCTGGTATAGGAGATGGTGACCTTGCCCTTGCCGCTCTTGCCATGACGGATATTGACCGCCGCCCCCAACTGCTCTGACAGCCGGGTCTCCAGGCGCTGGATGTCCGCATCTGGCCTGGGCGCGGAAGGCTTGGTCTGCTCTCCTTTCTGCACGCTTTTCACCAGCGCTTCCGTCTGGCGCACGGTCAGCTCACGCTCGACCACCTCATGAGCCAGCTTGCGCTGACGTGCAGGACTGAGCCCGATCAGGGTACGGGCATGACCCATGTCCAGCTCACCGCGTTCCAGCAGTGTCTGCACTTCCTGATCCAGCGTCAGCAGACGCAACAGGTTGGCCACTTGCGCACGTGAGCGACCGACGGCATCCCCGACCTGCTGCTGAGTCAGTTCGAACTCGTCGAGCAGGCGCTTGAGCGCCATGGCCTCTTCGACCGGATTGAGATTTTCGCGCTGGATGTTCTCGATCAGCGCCAGAGCCAGCGCGATCTCGTCACTGATGCCTTCCCGGATGACGGCCGGAATAGTGTCCAGTTCCGCCAGCTGGGACGCCCGCCACCGCCGTTCACCCGCGATGATCTCGTAACGTCCTTCCGCGATGGGCCGCACCACGATGGGCTGCATGACCCCCTGGGCGCGAATGGAATCCGCCAGTTCTTCCAGCGCTTCCGGCTGGATGTCACGCCGCGGCTGGTACTTGCCACGTTGCAACTGCCCCAGTGGCAGGCGCTCGAGGCGCTCGCCGGACAGCACGGCTGCCTCGGCCCCGGTATCCGTCGCACCACCAGCGGCATTCCCGCCGTCGGGCGACAAGGCGTCAGTCGTGGCCGCCGGCAGGGCGCCTTCGGCATCAGATTCGGCATGGCGGCGGCGATTGCCAGCGCCGATCAGGGCATCCAGGCCCCTTCCCAGGGCACGCTTACGCGTCATGGACCTTCCTCGGTGAAGTTACAGCGAGAGACGACGAATCAATTCCTTGGCGAGCACGCGATAGGCCTGGCTGCCACGCGACAGACGCGCGTACTTGGTGACCGGCAGACCATGGCTCGGCGCTTCGGCCACCCGCACGTTGCGTGGAATGGTGGCCTTGATCAGGGTATCGCCAAAGTAATCGGAAAGTTGCTTGCTGACATCGCGGGTCAGACTGTTGCGGGCGTCGTACATGGTGCGCACGATCCCGAACACGTCGAGGGCCGGATTCACGTTGCCCTGTATCTGCTCGACGGTATCCAGCAGCGCTGACAGGCCTTCCAGAGCATAGAACTCGCACTGAAGGGGAATCAGGACGCCATGGGCGGCGGTCAGGGCATTGACGGTCAGCATGTTGAGCGAGGGCGGGCAGTCGATCAGCACCACGTCATATTCCGAGGCGATCGGGGCGAGTGCCTCGGCAAGACGCCGCTCGCGCCCTTCGACATCCAGCAGGTCGACTTCGGCAGCCGTGAGATCGCCATTGCCCGGCAACAGGGCATAGCCGGCATCCGGGCAGTCGAGAATCACGTCGCTGGCCCGCAGTTCACCCAGCAGCACGTCCAGCACGCTGCCTTCCAGGTCATGCTTGTCGATGCCACTGCCCATGGTGGCGTGGCCCTGGGGGTCGAGGTCGATCAGCAATACGCGGCGATCGAGCGCCGCCAGCGAAGCGGCGAGATTGACGGCTGTCGTGGTCTTGCCGACACCACCTTTCTGGTTGGTCAGCGCGATGATCTTGGTCACGAGCGACTTCCTTGGTTCCTTGAGAAGCGAGGCCTTTGGCACCAGCCGCATGCTCACGAGGGCAGATCATGGATCTGCCCTCCCAGAGCCTCAGGCTGCCTGCCTTTTGCGCCCGGCACAATCCCTGCACGCGCCGCGAGACGAGCGGTCAGTCGCGTTTCAAGCGCAGAAGGTGACGTTCACCTTCTTCTCCCGGGACACACAGTCTGAGCGTCTCGACCAGCGAGACACCCGCCGGCAACCGTGCGATCTCGTCATTGGGGATGCGACCTTTCATCGCCAGCCATTCGCCGCCTTTAGCCAGTACGGCGCCTGACAGATTGACGAAGGCGTCAGTATCGGCGAAGGCCCGCGAGATGATCTGCTCGAAGGGCGCGCCATCATAGGCTTCGATACGCACCTGAGTCGGGCTCAGGTTGTTCAGGCCCAGCTCGTGGCCGGCCTGAATCTGGAAACGCACCTTCTTGCCATTGGAATCCAGCGGTACGACAGCGATGTCGGGACGCATGATCGCGATCACGAGACTCGGCAGGCCCGGGCCGGCACCGACGTCCAGCAGGCGTGGCCCGCTGATGTGGGGCAGCACGCTGAGGCTATCCAGCAGATGGCGCGTCACCATCGCCTCCGGCTCACGTACCGCGGTGAGGTTATAGGCGCGATTCCACTTGTGCAACAGCACCAGCAGCGTCATCAGCTGCGCATGCTGCTCATCACTCAGCGCCACTCCCATGGCGCTGGCACCGCGACTGAGCAACTGGGCGCAACGCGCACGCTGCGTCTCGTTGAGCGTCTGACTCATTGCGCGACTCCCGTGTCAGCCGTATCGGTATCTGCTGGAGTCTCCGCCTTGATCAACTGCCGTTTCTTCAAGTGAATCAACAGGATGGAAACCGCTGCTGGCGTGACACCGGAAATGCGGCCTGCCTGGGCAAGCGTCGCCGGGCGCGCTTCATTGAGCTTCTGCTTGATCTCGTTGGACAGGCCATCGACGGAGTCGTAATCGAGACTGGCCGGCAATTCGGTGTGCTCATGACGACGCAGGCGGTCGATCTCTTCCTGCTGACGCTGGATGTAGCCCGCGTACTTGGCGGTGATCTGCACCTGCTCGGCGATGCGCCAGTCGTCGACTCCTTCCCCTTTCAGGCCTGCCACATCCGGATACTCGAGCTCCGGACGCTTGAGCAGCTCCATCAGACTGGCTTCACGCTTGAGCGGTGAGCTGAGCTTGTCGCTCAGCGGGGCCAGCTCCGGGCTCTTCGGCGTCAGCCAGGTGCTTTGCAGACGAGCGGTCTCGCGCTCGATCGCTTCGCGCTTCTGCTCGAACGCCGCCCAGCGCGCGTCATCGATCAAGCCGAGTTCGCGGCCCTTGGCAGTCAGACGCAGATCCGCATTGTCCTCGCGCAGCAGCAGACGATATTCGGCACGTGAGGTGAACATGCGATACGGCTCGCGAGTGCCGAGGGTGATCAGGTCATCGACCATCACGCCGGTGTAGGCCTCGTCGCGCAGTGGATGCCAGGCCTCGTCGTCAGTGGCGCGCAAGGCGGCGTTGACGCCTGCCAGCAGGCCCTGGGCACCGGCTTCTTCATAGCCGGTGGTGCCGTTGATCTGACCAGCGAAGTACAGATTCTTGATGAAACGCGTCTCCAGGGAGTGATGCAGATCCTGGGGATTGAAGAAATCGTATTCGATGGCGTAGCCGGGACGCGTGATGTGCGCGTTTTCCATGCCACGAATCGAGCGTACCACCTCGAGCTGCGTATCGAAGGGCAGCGAGGTGGAGATGCCATTGGGGTACAGCTCGTGGGTATTCAGGCCTTCCGGCTCGATGAAGACCTGGTGGCTGTTCTTGTCGGCGAAGCGATGCACCTTGTCCTCGATGGACGGGCAGTAACGCGGCCCGATGCCATCGATGACGCCGGAGTACATCGGCGAGCGATCGAGATTGGCGAAGATGATCTCGTGAGTGCGCTCGTTGGTATGCGTGATGAAGCAGTTGACCTGCTCCGGATGCATTTCCCGACTGCCCATGTAGGACATCACCGGGCGCGGTGCGTCACCCGGCTGAGCTTCCATCTTGCTGAAATCAACGCTCTTGGCATCGATGCGCGGCGGGGTACCGGTCTTGAGCCGATCAACCCGGAATGGCAGCTCGCGCAGACGTGACGCCAGGCCATTGGCGGGCGGATCCCCGGCACGTCCACCGGCATGGTGGTCCAAACCGATATGGATCACGCCACCGAGGAAGGTCCCGGTCGCCAGCACCACCGTGGTGGCGTGGAAACGAATGCCGGTCTGAGTGACGACACCCCGTACGGTCTCGCCTTCGACGATCAGGTCTTCCGCACCCTGCTGGAACAGCGTCAGGTTCGGCTGGTTCTCCAGCACGTTGCGAATCGCCGCCTTGTACAGCGCCCGGTCGGCCTGTGCTCGAGTGGCACGTACCGCCGGGCCCTTGCGGGCATTCAGCGTGCGGAACTGGATACCCGCCATGTCGGTTGCCAGGCCCATGGCACCGCCCAACGCATCGATCTCCTTGACCAGATGGCTCTTGCCGATCCCACCGATGGCGGGATTGCAGGACATCTGCCCCAGGGTCTCGATGTTATGGGTCAGCAGCAGGGTCTGACGGCCCATGCGGGCAGCCGCCAGTGCGGCTTCCGTACCGGCATGACCGCCGCCGATGACGATCACGTCAAAGCGGTTCGGGTAATCCACGTTGGCACCTCGGGGTATCACGAAACTTGGATGAAGCGCTGTTCGCATGGTGGCGAATCAGGCAAATCGGCCAGACACGACGATGACTCGATGTCTGGATGAATCCGGGACTGACGAACGTCATGGCGAAGACAAGGCGCCGCAGACGGCATGAGCTCGACCCGATGGGGAGCCTGCAAGCCAATCGGATGACGTTCGGGCCGCACAGTATAAACCGCCTGTGGGTAAGCGTCAGGAGTTTTCCACAGTGCCATGGCAGGACGTGCCATGCAGTGGACTCGCGGATGTTTCTCTCAGGGCATCAATCACGACAGTGAGTCGAGCCCGTGTCGAGTGTGTGTGGCGTAGGGGATTTTCCAGAGGACTGGGTCGGATCGCCCTGCCGTTCGTTATCCCGAACACCTCGGGAAGTGAGCTTCCTCGAACCCGGTCTTTCGGGGTGTCCGAACGTCCTTCGGGTTTCCGGATAACAAGATTATATAAAGAAAAGAAAAAGGGGTTCTGTTGATGTTGTAACTACTGTTGTGGACAAAATCAGTGGGAAATCGACTTTATCTCTTAAAAATCAGTATCTTACGATGTTGATATAGTTGGGGAGAAAATGCGTGCTACCTGAGGATGCCACCGGTGGCTTCCTGTGGATGAAACACCGCCTTGTCCACAAGCCCAGTTATCCTCGTTTTCATACCGTGCTGGTACCGGACTTTTCTGCCCTGCTGTGCACAAGTGGCCAGTTTACCCACAACCCCTAGTGCTGCAAGGGCTAACGTACAGAAGGCCGCGGATGATGCCGCAAAATGTCCACAGAGGCAAATCGTCTTCACCTCGACACGCCAACTCTGTAGATAGTACGGGGATAAGCCGTGAGTGGATGGCTACGCTGCCCAGCAGTGGTGCCCTGAGAGATACGATGATACTGCTGTGGATAGTTGTTGGCGTGATTGAGGCTTGCTTACCGGTGCCTGGCCGGCCAGACGACTCATGGGCTGACATCAGGCGTGTGTTATCACCAGCCACGGCCCCTTGCAGGCGATGTTTCGAGCGCCTTTCGCGTCAGGACATGCGGTGTGAAAGACGGGTCCTTCGGCGACTGATGAAGTGAATCGAGAGCCACAGCGAGGCTGGGGGCGTGACGTGAGAGGCAGCCAAGGCGGGGCGAATCATCTGATTTCATTGCATGAAAAAAGCGCGAAATCGTCAGTCGAGATCGAAAAACTTCATTTCGAATGCCAGAACTCCCGTCATTCGGGCCACAACAGACACGTCTATCGCCAGGTGATGCTCTGGATTGGCCAGGAATTGCCTCTTCACGGCGTGGCATTCGGGCAAAAAAAAGCCCCGACCTGACGGTCGGGGCATGGCCTCTCTCAAGAGATGGCAGCGGGGGTTCAGTGCTTGAGAACGCGCGCCAGGAAGCTCTGGGTGCGCGGATGACGAGGGGTGTCGAAGACCTCGCTCGGAGTGCCTTCCTCGACGATGCTGCCCTGGTGGACGAAGACGACGCGATCCGCGACTTCACGCGCGAAGCTCATCTCATGCGTGACGATCATCATCGTCATGCCGTCGCGTGCCAGCTCACGCATCACGTCCAGCACCTCCCCGATCATCTCGGGGTCCAGTGCGGAGGTGGGCTCATCGAACAGCATCAGGCGGGGTTCCATCGCCAGTGAGCGGGCGATGGCGACGCGTTGCTGCTGGCCGCCTGACAGCTGGCCGGGGTACTTGTCGGCCTGCTCGAGAATATTGACCCGCTCGAGCAGCGTGTCGGCCTGTCGCTCGGCGGTCGCCCGGTCACTGCCGCGCACCTTGATGGGGGCCAGGCTGACGTTGTCACGTACCTTCATGTGCGGAAAGAGATTGAATTGCTGGAAGACCATGCCGACTTCGGTGCGAATCGTCTTCAGCGCTCGGTGGCTCTTGCCGTGGGGGATCAAGGACTGTCCGTCCACTTCGATGCTGCCGCCCTGGAACTCCTCGAGGCCATTCACGCAGCGGATCAGCGTCGACTTGCCGGAACCACTGGCGCCGATGATCACCACCACTTCCCCCTGGGCGACCTCGAGATCGATGTCCTTGAGCACATGCAGGCTGCCGAAGTGCTTGTTGATCTTTTGCATGTTCACGATGGCGGTCATCAGGCGCTCCTGGCCGGCGCGAAGGGCTGGCTGATCGGGAAAGAGGAAGAGGGTGTCAGCGCGGTTGTCGCCTGGTGGGAAAGCACGGTAGAGATCATTGGCCCACCAGTCCGCGACGCTCCAGCATCCGTAGCCCGAAGGACAGGCTCAGCGTGATGACGAGGTAGAGCATGGCGACCATGAAGTAGGTTTCCAGCGCGTTGAAGGTGGTGGCAATGTAAATCTGGCCCTGGCGGACCAGCTCACCGACACCGATCACCGAGAACAGCGAGGTGTCCTTGATGGACACGATCCCCTGATTGCCGAGCGCCGGGATCATGCGACGCAGTGCCTGCGGCCAGATGATGTAGCGGAAGGTCTGGGGGGTGGAAAGGCCCAGTGACAGTCCGGCCTCGCGTTGCCCGCGCGCGATGGACTGCACGCCACCACGCACGATCTCGGAGATATAGGCCGCGGAATTGAGCGCGATGGCTGCGATACCGGCGGTCAGGGCATCGATGGGCCCCCCGATGATCTGCGGCAGACCATAGAAGATGAACAGGACCTGCACCAGCACGGGCGTGCCGCGGAAGATCTCGATGTAGGCGGTGGCGACCCAGCGCAGTATCCGGCTGGGGGAGAGGCTCAGCAGGCCAAACAGGATGCCGAGCATGAAGCCGATGGCCAGGCCACCGAAGGAAATGGCGAGGGTCCAGGGGATCCCCTCGAGCAGGTACGGCACGGAGGAAATCGCCGCCTGCCAGTCAAACTGGAATTGAACGTCCACGTGGGGCTCCTTGGCACCATCATCTCGCGCCTCAGGACATGGTGAGGGGGAGCTCGTCAGGACAGACGCCACGGCCATTGGCATGCCGTGGCGTCCGGATGGCAGAAATCATGGTTCGTGGTGAAGAAGGCGTCAGAGAACTCTGGCGAGGATGGCGTTATTCGCTGTCGCTCGGCAGGGCGCCGAACCACTTCTGATAGATCTCGGCGTAGCTACCATCGGACTTCATCTCGGCCAGTGCCTTGTTGGCGGCGTCGGTCCACTCACTGCCCTCGGTGAAGGCGATGCCGTACTGCTGACCTTCATAGAGCGGGCCCACTGTCTTCACGCGACCGTTGCCCTTGGTCTTGGCGAAGTAGCCGACATTGGGAGCGTCATAGAAGACGGCATCGACGCTGCCGGACATCAGTGCCATGTACATGTCGGCGCTGCCGGGATAGGGCGTGATGGTGGAGTCTTCCAGATTGGCGGTGAGGTAGTCATAGCTGGTGGAGCCGATCTTGGTGCCGATCTTCTTGCCTTCCAGCCCCTCGATGCCCTCGATGTCGCCATTGTTGGCCGCGGTCAGGATCCGCAGGCCGGAGTCGTAATAAGGGTCGGTGAAGTCGACGATCTTCTCGCGGGCCTCGGTGATGGTGATGCCGGCGATGGCGACATCGACGCTGCCGGTCTGTACGGCCGGGATGATGCCATTGAAGTCCATGGTCTTGAGGTCGATATCGAAACCGGCGCGCTCACCGATGGCGTTGAGGATGTCGATATCGAAGCCGACCATCTTGCCGCTTTCCTGATCGAGCATCTCGAAAGGCACGAAGCTCGGGTCAGTCGCGGCCTTGAGGGTGACGGCATGGGCGGCACTGGCCATCAGGGTGGCGGCCGCGAGACCGGACAGCGAGGCCAGCAGGTGGGATCTACGCATTTTACATGCCTCTTTATATTTAGATTTTAGGATGTAGTGCGTTTTCAGAGTGACGAGAGCACAAGATCCCGTCAAGTCTGCGAGCGCCGCCGTGCGGCGGGTTGGCATTCGCAACCTGCTGAGATAGTGAAAAAAAATCGCCCCCTATCGGAAACCGATAGGGGGCGATCAGGTGGCGGCATCGCGCCGGATGTCATGCTGCGCCGTCAGACCATGAAGGACGAACCACAGCCACAGGTGCTGGTGGCATTCGGGTTCTGGATCAGGAAACGCGCCCCGGCCAGACCTTCCTCGTAGTCGATCGTCGAGCCGACCAGATACTGGTAGGACAGCGGGTCGATCACGACCGCGGCTTCGCCCAGCTCGACCACGGTGTCGTCCTCAGCCATGTCGGTGGCGATATCGAAACCGTACTGGAAGCCGGAACAACCACCGCCAGTGACGTAGACCCTGAGACGTAGCTCCGGGTTGGCTTCTTCCGCGCGCAGCGCAGCGATCCGGGCCTTGGCGCTCTCGGATAGATACAGCGGCGTGGGGATGAAGCTTTGTGCTTCGCTCATGCGGGCCTCCTCGAAGGAGTCGGAGGCCGGGCGCTGAAGACAGCGCCCGGCACGGTATAGAGAACGGAATGCTGCCTATTATCCCTATATCCGAGCAAAAGGGTCAACTTTGTCTGACGTGCTGCCTTGCTGGCGACACTGGCGGCTCAGGGCATCATCGCCGGCGCCCCGATGCCGGTCATCTCATCCAGGCCGAACATCAGGTTGAGGTTCTGGATGGCCTGACCTGATGCGCCCTTGACCAGATTGTCGATCACCGACAGCACGACCAGGGTGTCGCCATTGCCCGGACGATGCAGGGCGATGCGGCACAGGTTGGTGCCACGCACGCTGCGCGTCTCCGGATGGCTACCCAGCGGCATGACATCGACGGCGGGGTGATCGGCGTAACGCTGCTCGAACAGCGCCTGCAGATCTTCCAGCGTACCGCTGAAGCCGCTCAGGCGCGGATAGAGAGTGGAGTGGATGCCACGGATCATCGGCGTCAGGTGCGGGACGAAGGTGAGGCCGACCGCGCTGCCCGCTGCCATGTCCAGCCCCTGGGTGATTTCCGGCAGGTGACGGTGACCGGAGGCGCCGTAGGCCTTCATGGACTCGCCGGCTTCACACAGCAGTGAGCCGACCTTGGCACCGCGACCGGCACCGGAAACGGCGGACTTGCAGTCGGCGATGATGTTGTCGGTCTCGATCAGACCGGCTTCCAGCAGCGGAATGAGCCCCAGTTGCACGGAGGTCGGGTAGCAGCCCGGCACCGCGATCAGACGGGCTTCACGGATGGCGTCGCGATTGACTTCCGGCAGGCCGTAGACGGCTTCGCCGAGCAGTTCCGGTGCACCATGCGGCTGGCCATACCATTCGGCCCAGACGTCGGCGTCCTTGATGCGGAAGTCTGCGGACAGGTCGATCACGCGGGTGCCACGGGCCAGAAGGTCGCCGGCCAGCGCATGAGCGACG
Source organism: Cobetia marina (assembly GCF_001720485.1). GTDB lineage: Bacteria > Pseudomonadota > Gammaproteobacteria > Pseudomonadales > Halomonadaceae > Cobetia > Cobetia marina. The sequence goes on along the minus strand of NZ_CP017114.1, from coordinate 4,165,757 downwards.
CCATGCGGCGTGGCGAAGAACACGGCGTCACAGGCTGCCAGCACCTCGGCATCCGGCTCGCTGAACGCGAGGGTGTCGTAGTGGCCGCGCAGATTGGGGTACATCTCGTCGACACGCACGCCCTTCTCGCTGCGTGAGGTGATCACGGTCACTTCCACCTGCGGGTGGCTGGCCAGCAACCTGAGGAGCTCCACTCCGGTGTAACCGGTGCCGCCGACGATACCTACCTTGATCATGCTGCCTCCCCGCTTTCGAGCGGTGTCCTGTTGATACGAATGTGACTCGTGTGTCCGGCTTGCTGATGCGACCTTTTGCGGCCTGTGCGCGAGACAGGCGTTGCGCCATGCTGTGCCGAGGTTGTCGGATTGTGCACGGTCGCGACGGTGCGCAATCGATATGATACACAGGTGTCAGGCGGGCAGTAATGTGCTGCCGACATGGATGTTCATCGTCATCGTCAGTGCCTTTCAAGGAGTCGTGAGTGTCACGCCTGTCGCGTCCGCATCTGCCTCGTCCCAGTCTCGACAATTTCCGGCGCAAGCTGGCGGCGGTCGATGCCCTTCCCCAGCTGTGTCTGCTGGGACTGATCGCTGGCCTGCTGACCGGCTCGTTGATGGTCGGTTTCCGACTGTTGCTGAGCGCGGGGGCACTCGGCTTCATGCCGGATGACAGCCCGGAAAACTTCGAGGGCCTGGCGCCCTGGGTGCGCGCGTCATTGCCCTTGCTGGCCGTGCTAGTGATCGGCATCGTGCTCGGTCGTCAGCATCCTGCTCAGCGCAAGCTTGGCATCGGTCATGTCATCGAACGCCTGACCTACCATCAGGGCAAGATGCCGCTGCGTGCCTGGCTCAACCAGATCGTGGTCGGGGTCGTGAGCGTGCTGGGTGGCCTGTCCGCCGGACGTGAAGGACCGGCCATCCACCTCGGGGCTGGCGCTTCCAGCTGGGTCGGGGAGCGTCTCAAGCTGCCCAACAACAGTCTGCGAGTGCTGGTTGCCTGTGGCACGGCCGCGGGAATTTCCGCCTCATTCAATACGCCGATCGCCGGTGTCATCTTCGCCATGGAAGTGGTGATGATGGAGTACACCCTGACAGGCTTCATGCCGGTGATTCTGGCTTCGACCGCGGGTGCGGTCGTCTCGCAGCTCGTCTATGGCGCCGAACCGGCGTTCGCGGTGCCTTCTCTGCTATTGCACTCGCTGCTGGATCTCCCCTGGGTCGTGATCACGGCACTGGTGATCGGGCTGCTGGCGGGAGGTTTCGTGCACCTGGCTCGGCAGCAGGAGCGTGCCGCGCGTCTGACATGGTCAGGACGGATGGCACTGGTGGGGCTCTCGACGGCCGCCGTGGCCTGGTGGTACCCGCAGGTGCAGGGAATCGGCTATGACAGCCTCGCCCAGCTGCTCGACGGTCAGCTGGCGCTGGATGTGCTGCTGGCGCTGGTCATCGGCAAGCTGATGCTGTCGGCGATATGCGTCGCCTGTGGAGTGCCCATCGGCATCATCGGCCCCGTCGTGGTGGCCGGTGCTGCCGCGGGTGCCCTGATGGGCATGCTGGGCGGCTGGATCTTGCCGGACCAGGCCTCGGACATCGCGCTCTACGCCCTGCTCGGCATGGCGGCGATGATGGGGCAGTGCTTCAGGCTCCGCTGGCGGCGCTGATGGCACTGCTCGAACTGACGCATTCTCCCAATATCATCCTGCCCGGCATGCTGGCCGTGGTAGTGGCGGGGCTGACCTGCCGCCAGCTGTGCCATTGCCAGGGATTCTTCATCTCGACGCTGACGGCGCAGGGCTTGCACCCGCTTCAGCAACCCTTGATGCAGGCGCTTTCCCGAGTCGCGGTGCCGGCGGTGATGGAGCGCTCCGTGGTCAGCGTGCCGCGGCGCATCACTCGTGAGCGTGCCCGCGCCCTGCTCGAGAGCAAGCCTGTCTGGCTGGTGGTCACGCGTTCGACGCCGGAAAAGCCGATGGTGGCGCTGCCGGCGGCGGATCTGGTGCGTGTGCTGATGGATGAGCACTGGCGAGAGCAGGAAGCGCTCGACCTGCTCGAGATTCCAGCCCAGCGTCTGGATCTCGCCCCGATCCATCTGCAGGCAACGCTGTCGGAAGCCTATGAGCGGCTGCTGCCGAGCAATGTCGATGCGCTCTATGTGGAGCACACCACGGCCCCGATGATTCGCAAGATTTCAGGTATCATCACGCGTGATGCAATAGAGAGCTACTATCGATACAAGCCGTGAAAGGGGCGATCTCGACCCGAGCGTGGTTCAGGTCGTCGGTATCGGCGCTCGACATCCGGCAGGGCTTCGGTATGTGACCGGATACCGCATGTGCCCGGCGCTGCGAACATGGCACCTTGTCGGCCTGTCGAGTTGAGTGACACTGCCCCTTTCCTTGTATCTTCCGCCCCTGACTGACGGAGTTTCCCCATGTATCTGTGGATCAAGGCGTTCCATCTGATTGCCGTGGTGTGCTGGTTTGCCGCCCTGTTCTATCTTCCGCGTCTTTACGTCTATCACGCCCAGGCGCGTGATGCCGGCGACATCAAGGCCATCGAGTACTTCAAGACCATGGAGCGCAAGCTCTACCGCGGCATCATGATGCCGTCGATGATCGCGACTCTGGTGCTGGGCATCTGGCTGCTGGCACTGGTGCCGAGCTTCATGAGCATGGGCTGGATGCACCTCAAGCTGGCCATGGTCGTGCTGCTGGTCGGCTATCACCATGCCTGTGGGCTGTACCTGAAGCAGTTCGCTGCCGACACCTGCAAGCGAACCTCACGCTACTTCCGCTTCTTCAATGAAGTACCGGTACTGATGCTGGTGGTGATCGTCATCTGCGTCATCGTCAAACCGTTCTGAGAGCCAGCGCTGCCATGACTGAGTGCCCAGCAAGACTGCCCTGTGTTCTGGTGCTGGCGGGACATGACCCCAGCGGCGGCGCGGGTCTGATCGCCGACAGTGAGGCGATTCGGGCCGGTGGTGGCTGGGCGCTGACGGTACCGACGGCGCTGACGGTACAGAATTCCAGCAATGTCCAGGCAGTGATGGCGCAGTCAGGCGAGTCGATTCTGGCGATGGCGCATGCCCTGCTCGATGATTTTCGGCCTCGGGCGCTCAAGATCGGACTTCTCGCCAGTCACGAAGCGCTGATGGCGACGGTTACGCTGATCGATGAACTTCGCCAGCACTGGCCCGCGCTTCCGGTGGTATGGGACCCGGTACTCAAGGCCGGCGGAGGCCATGAGCTCTCCAGTGAAGCGCTGATCCAGCAGGCGCGCGAAACGCTGCTGGCGCGGGTGGATGTCATCACGCCCAATCGTGGCGAGCTTGCGCGTCTGGCAGCCTGTCCTGAGGGTGCCGGCGAGAATGAGCTCGCCGAGCGCTTGCTGATGGAAGGTGCAGGCGCCGTGCTGGTCACCGGGACTGACCCCCTGGATCATGATGACGCCTCGCTCTCTGAGCCATCCGTCACCCATCGTCTCTATCGTCGCGAGCATGGCAGGCTGTCTCTGGACTGTCCGCGGCTGCCGGGCAGCTTCCATGGCAGTGGCTGCACTCTCGCCTCGCATCTGGCCGTGCGCCTGGCTCGTGGCATTTCGCTGGAACCGGCATGGCGTGCGGCACAGCAGGCGACCTGGCAGAGTCTGGTCGCTGGCCGGGAGCGCGAGCTCAAAGGCCTTGCGCCCGGAGCCCAGCATCTGCCCTGGCGCTAGCGGTCCTGCTCCTTTCATGCCGGCTTCCAGGCACTGCCGCGGCTGCATCCTGCCCGTGAGTCGCGTTAAGCTGTCGCCATCAAGCGCATCAGGTTATCCACAACGGCTGATGTCTCGCGGCTGGGTGCTCCCATCCTCGGCAGTTGTGGATAACGCGATGTCTCGTTTATCCACACCGTCTTGAGTCATCAATGACTCTTTCCCATTTTTCGCGGCCGTCGTGCCGCACCGTGTCCCTCAAGAGGTATGTCATGACCACGTCCGCTGCCCAGTTCGAACGCGCCAGCCGTCACATTCCCGGTGGCGTCAATTCGCCGGTTCGCGCCTTCAAGGGACTGCATCGTCCGCCGGTGTTCATCGATCATGCCAAGGCCGCCTATCTCTTCGATGTCGAAGACAAGCGCTATATCGATTACGTCGGTTCCTGGGGACCGATGATCACCGGCCATGCCGATGAAGACGTGCTCAACGCCGTGCGTGAGCGACTCGAGAGCGGTCTGTCCTTCGGTGCGCCCACCGAGATCGAATCCGAGATGGCCGAGCTGATCTGCGAGATGCTGCCAAGTCTCGACATGGTGCGCATGACCAACTCCGGCACCGAAGCCACCATGTCGGCGATCCGCCTGGCGCGTGGTTTCACCGGTCGCGACAAGATCGTCAAGTTCGAAGGCAACTACCATGGCCACTCGGACTCGCTGCTGGTCAAGGCCGGCTCAGGTGCATTGACCCATGGCGAGCCCAGCTCCCCGGGCGTGCCGGCCTCGCTCGCCGAGCACACCATCACGCTGGACTACAACGACGCCGAAGGTGTGCGCCGTTGCTTCGCCGAGCTGGGTGATCAGATCGCCTGCATCATCGTCGAGCCGGTGGCCGGCAACATGAACTGCATTCCGCCGGTGCCTGGCTTCCTGGAGAGCCTGCGTGAAGTGTGTGATGCCCATGGCAGCGTGCTGATCCTCGATGAGGTGATGACGGGCTTCCGTGTCGCGCTGGGTGGCGCTCAGGCGCATTACAACATCACGCCGGACCTGACCTGCCTGGGCAAGATCGTCGGCGGCGGCATGCCGGTGGGCGCCTTCGGTGGCAAGCGCGAGATCATGCATCATCTCTCGCCGCTGGGCCCCGTCTACCAGGCGGGCACCCTGGCCGGCAATCCGCTGGCGATGGCTGCCGGGGTCGCGCTGCTGCGCAAGCTCCAGGCACCGGGCTTCCATGCCGAGCTGACCCGCAAGGTCGAGATGCTGTGTGACGGCCTGGAGAGTCGTGCCAAGGCCGCCGGCATCGCCGCGATCACCCAGCGGGCAGGTGGCATGTTCGGACTGTTCTTCACGGATCAGTCCGCGGTCACCGATTTCCAGTCCGCCACGCGTTGTCGCCAGGAAGACTTCGCGACCTTCTTCAACGGCATGCTGGCAGAGGGAGTCTATCTGGCGCCGTCAGCCTATGAGGCAGGTTTCATGTCCGCCGCCCACAGCGACGAGGATATCCAGGCCACTCTTGAGGCTGCCGAGCGCGTCTTTGCACAGATGGCAGCCTCGGCCTGAGTCGGTCAGACGGTAGAAGCCGGTATCGACCCGCTCGGCAGGCTGCCGGGCGGGCCGCCATCCGGTACACTTGCCGCCAACGATAGCGATTGCGCTAATGACCCTATAGCCAGCTTGCCTTAGCGGAGATGACCTTGAGCCAGGCCCTGATTCGAGCCCTTCACACCGCCGATTGCTTCGATCACCCCGTGAAGGATATCGAAGTGCACGAGACGCACATCTCGTGGATCGTGCTGACCGGCGACTACGCCTACAAGATCAAGAAGCCGCTGGATTTCGGCAGCTTCCTGGATTTTTCCACGCTGGAGCGTCGCAAGCACCTGTGTGAACAGGAGGTGCGCCTCAATCGCCGTCTGGCACCGACGCTCTATCTGGATACCGTGCCGATTTCCGGTACGCCGGAGGCGCCACGCATCAATGATGAGAGTGCCGTCTTCGAGTATGCGGTGAAGATGCGTCAGTTCTCCAACCGGCACCTGTTCAGCGCCTTGCAGGCCAGCGGTGAGCTGTCGCTGGAGCTGCTGGACGACCTGGTCGATCAGCTGGTGGCCTTCCACGAGCAGGCTGAACGCATCCAGGGTGACAGTGATCTTGGCAGCCCGCAGATGGTCAGCCGTACCATCGACAATGAGTTCACGTTGATTCGTCCGCGCCTCGAAGAGGAGGCTGCGCTCAAGCGTCTGGCGCTGTTGCAGGAGTGGACGGAAGAGACCTTCCAGCGTCTCCAACCGGAATTCGAGCGTCGTTGGCAGGAAGGCTTCGTGCGCGAGACCCATGGCGACATCCATCTGGGCAACGCCGTACGTCACGAAGGCCGAGCCTTGCTCTTTGATGGTATCGAGTTCAATGAAGAGCTGCGCTGGAACGATGTCGGCTGTGATCTGGCCTTCCTGGTGATGGATCTGGAAGCCCGCGATGAGCCGGCCTTCGCCCATCACGCCCTGAATCGTTACCTGGAGCTTTCGGGTGATTACTCGCTGGTGCGTCTGCTGCCGTACTACAAGATCTATCGCGCGCTGATTCGGGCCAAGGTCGCGATGATTCGCTATCACCAGCCGGAGTTGAGTGACGCGGATCGTCTCGACGTGATGGCGGAGTATGAGCGCTATATCGAGCTGGCGGAGCGCTACAGCGAGATCCGCTTCCCGTACATGATCATCGGCGTGGGGGTCTCCGGTAGCGGCAAGAGTCGCTTCACCGAAGAAATGGTGCGTGAGCTGGGGGGTGTGCGCATCCGCAGCGATGTCGAGCGCAAGCGCCTGTATGGCTTTGCCGCGGATGCCGACACCGGCTCGGGTCTCAATGGCGGCATCTATACGCCGCAGGCGACGCATGCGACCTACGAGCGGCTGTCGAATCTGTCAGCCACCCTGCTGGAATCGGGAATCCCCGTCTGCATCGATGCCACCTGCCTGAAGAAATCACAGCGTGATCGTCTGCGTCACGAGGCAGAAGCCCGTGGCCTGCCCGTGCTGATGATCAGCTTCGAGGCCGATGAGGAGACGCTGCGCAGGCGCATCGTCAAGCGCAGTCAGCGTAGTGGCGAGGCGTCCGAGGCGGGGCTTGAGGTGCTGGACAAGCAATTGGCCAATCGTGAGCCGTTCGCTCCTGAGGAGCATGGTCAACTGATCCATATCGACACGACAGCGCCCAACGCTAACGTAACGTTGGCACGCTTGATCCGCGAGCAGCTTAGACTGCACTAAGCCCAACGACATGCTGAAAGGAGCATGGCGAGTGATCGTCATGCTCCTTTCATTTTTGGCAAATGCTTGCACGAATCCCCGATCTGCATTTGAGAACTCTGCATCAGATAAGGAAATACCATGCGTCATAATCTTGCACCTACCGCTGCCGTCGCCATCAGCCTTGCACTGCTCGCCGGTTGCTCAAGTCAGCCTTCCACGGCGGATCTGATGCGGGGGCAGGCAGAGGAAGCCAAGGCTGTCGCCCAGGTGCGCGATCAACTGGCCGACCAGTGGGAAGAGGGCAAATCACTGGTCGCGGCAGGTGAGAAACAGATCGTCAGTGGTGAAGATCTCGTCGATGACGGAGAAGCCAATATTCGCAAGGGCCAGGCCTTGATCGAAAAGGGCAACAAGCAGATCAAGAAAGGCAAGGGCCGTATCACCAGTGGCAACAAGCAGGTCGCCCAGGGTCGCAAGATGGTGGATGAGAGCCTCTCGACCTATCGCCAGTCTTTCCCGGAACAGTCCGTGACACTGGAAAAGAAGTAACCCGCCATCGCGATAATCATTTCGCAGCTGATACTGGAAGGCCGCTGACATTCGTGTCGGCGGCCTTTTCCTTTGATGGCATCACCAGAGCTTAAAAATGAAAAACCCCGCTTGCGCGGGGTTCTGTAAGACATCTTGGTTGGGCGTGATCAGTACTGCATCACGCTCGCCACGTTGCCACCGCCGGTCTGGGTCACGCTGGCGGTGTTCATCGCACCGGACTGCACGACGTGAGCACGGTTGGCGACGAAGCTCAGGATGCCACCTGCCTGCTGAAGGACTTCGGAGCTGTGGCCAGAGCCAGTCTGTTGGACGCGGGCGTGATCGTTGTAGCCAGTCTGGGTGATCAGAGAGTCACTGTTGGTACCACCTTGCTCGACGATGGCGTAGTTGGAATATCCGCTCTGACTGTTGATGGCCAGATTCTCGCTTCCCGTCTGGCTGATGTCGGAGTACTGCAGCATGTCTGACTGAGTCACCCGCGCAGTGTTGTTCGCATTGCTCTGATTGACGAGCGAGTCATGGGAGCTGCCGTCCTGAGTGACTCGTGCGACTTGATTTGCACCGGCCTGGGTGACGGTTGAATCGATACGTGAGCCGGTCTGGGTCACGACGGCAAGGCCCAGTTCACCGGTCTGTGAAACCGTGGAGTTGTTGAAGCGTCCTTCCTGAGTGACACGTGCACGGTTGTACTCACCGGTCTGCATCACATCCGAGGCGTGCTGGTAGCCGGTCTGGGACACCCGGGCAATCGCATAACTGCCTTGCTGAGTGGCCATGGAATCATTGAATACCCCTGTCTGTGTCACGACCAGAGTATTTTCACGCCCTGCCGGCGAGCCGCTGGCACCCTGCCAGGATTCAGAGTGGTTGGCAAAACCATCCTGGGTGACGCGGGTGAGGTGCTTGTAGCTCTTCTGGTTCAGGTCAACGGAATTGTAGGCACCCGTCTGATTGACGATACCGGTGTTGGTGCTGCTGTACTGCTGTGATTTTACCTTGTTGGCACCCCCCAGCTGATTGACGCGAATCGTATGATTGACGCCGTTCTGATAGGTGTTTGCCTTGTTGAAAGCCCCTGTCTGGTCAATATCACTGTCATGTGAGCTGTTGAGCGAGCCGCCATCTCGAGACGTCTGACCTACCTTGGCCTTGTTCATGAAGCCGGTCTGGTCGACATCCGATGTATTGTTGTCTGCCATGGCGTGAGAAGAGATGGCGATGGCAGCAGCGAGAAGGCTGATTTGAATCTTCATGGTAAGTTCCCTTGTATTGATATTGGTGTCTTCTGTTTTTTATTATGTATTACGTGTGATGCGTCCCCATGGCATGACGGAGATCATGCCGATACTGCTCGGTTGGCGCCGTACTTCAGCGCCGTGATATCAGAGGTTGGTGATGTCATCAGTCCAGCGTTGAAGGTGACATTCCCATTGAATTCGATGCCTTTGTTTCCAGCGCTTTATTCTCGTCTGTTCATTTTCAGCTTATGCATCCGAGAGCGTGATGAACTCAATCAGGTTCATTGTTGAATGACCTGGACCTGCATACGGCCGCGTGCATGCTGGATGATGCTGACGGGCACCTGACTGCTGCCCTGTTGAAGCAGCATCGCGCCTCCCCCCAGTCCGGTCTGCTGAATCAGCGCGGACTGGGAGATGCCCTGTTGCGCGATCAAGGCATCATGACCCTGGCCTTGCTGGAGTATGTTTGCCTCATTCAGGGTGCCATCTTGCAGGATATAGGCACTGTTTCCGCTTCCCTGCTGCACACTGATCGCCGTATTCATGACACCTTGCTGGGCGATCATCGAGACGTTGGCCAATCCATGTTGAGAGAGAGTTGCCTCATTGCGGAAGCCATACTGAGCAATGTCGGCGACGGAGCGGGATGACTCCAGTTCTGAACGGATCGCCAGGTCGCCCGCCATGGCAAGCAAGCTGAAGGTGGAAGCTGCGAATAATAATCCTGCCTGAGATAATCTCTGTCGCGGCTTGCTATCCAGACTCATGGTATCGACCTGTTTTGATCACGTTACTGATGGACTTACTATTGATCTTTACAGGAGCTGGTGCCATCAGCTGTTTTGAGGGTTATGAGAGTGAGAAGAGACTGTCTTTTATCGTCAATCTTGAGGAGGGAGTTAGTGAGTAATAATGGTGTCATTCCCAACAGAATGATGAGGTGGCTCGCTTCGCGAAGACTCAGACTATTAATACTTCAGAAATTCACTTTAATCTCATGTAATGTCAGGTGTTGTTTTTCTCAATGGTATCAATATGTTCAATGATATATAAAAAAGGCACCCTATAGAGGGTGCCTTTCATTACAGAAGAGCCAGCCGGATGTCGAGTGTCTTCGCTCGCGTTACAGCATTGGCGTGGGCGCCTGGAGATAACTCATCAGTTCCGACTTCTGCATGTCCGCCGGGTCTGCCAAGGCCCATAGCTGGCGCTCCACCCCTTGAGCAATCAGGTGGATGACAGCGGCCTCGATGGCCGACATCACGGCTAGCTGGACTGGCTCATTGTTGGTATAGCCTGTCTCCATTTCCAGCAATCGACTGAAATCGATGAAGCGATAGACGCCCGCTCGAAGCTCGCGAGAGTAGATCGTCTTGCTGGTATTGACGTTGGCGATGACCTGGCCGGTGGTGATATCCACTGCGCGCAGATTCACGGTCACCTGGTCGACCTGATACTGACCCGATGCCCCGATACCGAAGTACTCTGCCCCAGAGCCACCTGTCCTGACATTGGAATCAAAGGCGATGATGCCGCCTTCGAAAAGCAGGTTGGCTGCCTGCAATGCCTCAATATCCCCCTGGCCGGTTCTCTCCAGATTGGCCCGGATGATCTTGCGTTCCGTGAGCAGGTTCTGCAGGCCGACACGCTCCAGAGGAATGAACCAGCCGGAGTCGGAGAGAGCGGCACTCAGCATGGCCGCCCCTCCCTGGGTCACTGCCGTGGAGAAGGTACTGGCCGGAGCCGGTCGGTACTGGCCTGTCTGGTCCCGGAAATCGTAGATGGCGACGGGAATTCGCCCGGCTGGTGGCGGGAGATTGATCAGATCGTTGTAGGTGGTGGTTCTTGGCATCAAGGTGCTGGGCATCCCTGCCAGCCCCTCGGTATGCGCCACCATGGGAGCACAGCCCGCAAGCGCCAGGCCGGTCACGGCCATCAGCGAGGTAAGCATCTTCTTCATTCGCGATACCCTTCATCAGAAGTCGTGTCAGAACGCATTGCCTGAGGTGCCAAGATTGATGACGGTCGTTTCTCCGGTCGCACGATCCAGCACCTGCATGGAGAAACCGCCATTGCCGTTACTGACGACCTCGACACGCAACTGGGCGCTGTCGATCACGCTGGTACGGCCTGGCTCACTGGTATCGACGGCATCGGTGATGGCGTCGGAGACCAGGCTGTTGCGAAGGTCACTGATGAAGAGTTCTGTCTCTGAAAGACTGTCGAACGAGTAGGCATCGGGATCCTCATGGGTATCCTGTGCCTGGGCCTTGCTGAGCAGATAGCTGCCATTGAGAGGGTTGCCGCCGAAACTTGGATTGACGGGCTGATAGATGAGTTCGCCGGCATATAGCGGCATCGCCGATAACAGCAACGACACCGCGAGTGTCTGATGCTTCATGATGTTCCCCTGTTCCCTTGCACATTGTCAGGGTCTTCGTGATCGAAGCCCTTTTATTATGGATTCAACCTGTGCTTTTCAGAATTCATCGCCCGCCATGTCCGGATCGTCCTGGAGTGCTTCCAGCACCTTGCGACGCAGGAACTGGTTGGAGACGGTGGTAACGGCTGAGCTTGCGTAGAGGTCGACGTCATTCACTCTCGGGGGCAGGGTCGCCTCATAGAGAACGGTATTGCCCTCCGTGATCCAGATGAGGCTGCCCCAGCGTGCCGAAGGACGCTCGTGAATACTCAGAGAGGTGTTTCTCAGGGCTGGACTATCAAGGCGTTGCTGGCTGAATTGACGATAGAAGGTCTTGCCGATCATCGTCATGGTGCGATCTATTATCACCCCGCTCAGGCCATCACTGAGTCTGGAGCGAGGCCGCTGGATGGCGACCCCATCGTGGCCATCCGCCCGGGCCCCGCTGCCTTCGCTGGCAACCGAGACTTCTGGTTTCACCGCCTCCGGCGCTGATTGCGCGGAGGCATGCGACATCAGGGAAAGTGCCAGTCCCCATGCAAAGGCATGGTGGACAACCATGCCTGCGGCGCTCACGACATCTGTGCTCGACGAGCGATACGCGGTGTACGTGATACCGGCATGGCAAGGTTCTGGCGAGCCCAGTTCATGGCCTGGATGCGATTGTGCACCTTGATCTTGCGGAAGATGTTGTAGAGGTGTGACTTGACCGTATGTTCGCTGACGAACAGCTGGTCTGCTATCTCGGTATTGGAGGCACCCGTGCCCAGCAGGCCGATGATCTCTACCTCGCGCTGCGTCAGACCGCAGACGGGGCGATAGGCGTTCAGCTGCTGACGACGGTAGAAGTCCAGCAAGCGAGTCATCAGCGGGCGGGACATCCACATGTCGCCTTCCAGCAATTTCGCGATTCCCTTGCTGATCAGCGACAGACTATCCTGACGATAGAAGACACCCTGCAGGTGCGTGCTGACCAGCAGGCTTGCGGCCTCTTCCTCATCACTGATGTTGATCGCTGCCAGCTCGGCACTGGCATCCTGACTGGCATCAGCATCCCAGCGTTGCATCGTGGTCTCGTCGACGTGGTCGGTATCGAGAAGCACGATCGTCCTGTCTGCCTGCCCTGGGGTGTAATCCTCGTCGGGGCTTGCGGAAGCCACCTGACACTCAAGCTGCTGGCGAATGTAATCCATGAACAGCGCTGACTGCGGATTGCAGTCAGTCACCAGCAGCACCATTGCATTCCCTGTAATCATGGTGCGAGACCTCTGAGTTGTCTTACCGATTTTCTTGGCGGAGCCATTGCGAAAGTGGTTGGAGATGTTGCTGTGACGAGTGGCACTCCTCTGCGTCGGGCATTACGCATCGGGCACCCCTTTATATTTGCCTGATAGGCACGATAAGGCAACCTATATTCAGCACTTGCTAAACTATTAGATTTGTTATTGCTAAATTTGATATGGCGGATTCTGGAAAATAACAACGAAAACAGCACCTAATCCATGATAGGGGTATCTGTCGCCTGACCTTCATCCTGGTGAGTGCAATAAAAACCAGACCATTGCGCTTTTAGGGTTAGGGCTTCTGTTGGTACGAAGGTACCACAAGCCTAATGCCTTCGTGCATCGCTTCCATATCGTTGTGTAATAGGCCTTGTTTTTTTGTAACTGAAGGGTGCGGCCGTGACTGAAAAGCGACGCACTCTGCCAGGATTTCAGAACTAGATCACTCGAATGGAGTGCTTACTACCTGCAAGAGCCCTGCAGGAGTGCTGGTAGTCACTGTGTGATGCGTCGGTCTGGCCTACGCCAGTCGCTCGTATCAGATCGCCCCGAATTTCAGGTTTCCGGGTTCGGTGATCGATGGGGGGCGTGCTGCGGGAGGTAGAGATTGAGATGCTCGTGCGCCCACTCGATGGCCTGATGCCGGTTGTGAACCCTGATTTTACGAAAGATATTATATAAATGAGACTTTACCGTGTGCTGACTGAGGTTCAAACGTTGAGCAATATCGACATTACTCTGTCGAGTGGCGATCAGGGATAATATTTCCAGTTCCCTTTGCGTCAATCCCATGACAGGTTGGAAGGCGATCTGTTGTTGTTGACGATAATGACGAATCAGCGATTGCATCAATTTTCGCGATAACCATATCTCCTCGTCCAGCATCGCCTTTATACCCTGACTTATCTGAGAAAGATTATCATGTCGGTAGAAGATGCCGTTCAAGGGAACATGCAAAAGCAGGGCGATGGCAGCGTCCTCATGCTCGACATTGAATGCGGCTGACCTGGAAAGCGAGCTCCAGTGGGTCATCTTCGCCAGATCGCATTGTGCGCTGTCGATCAGCACCAGATTCGGCGTGGCAGGCGTGTCGGCCTCCCTGTCGCAGGCTTCCACGGAGCATTGAAGCTGTTCATGCAGATAATCGACAAACAGCTCAGTCTGTGGAGACAAGGCGGTCACGAACAGGACTTTGGTCGTTTGCATGGGGCACTCCTGCCGTGGTGTCAGAACCTGATGGAACGGTGACAGACCGAAGGATGTAGTGCTTGCCAGGTCAGCGAGTCATCACTCTCAGTCTAGACAAGCGTGATGAGGCGATGCCGTCCTTGGATAGTGCCAGATGGCATAAGAATCTCTCCTTTTTATTCTTTGGATTAGCCCTTTGGGATCAGTGGGTTGGGAGGAGCCCTGGGAAGGTGTCAGTCTTGGTGGGTAACAGGCATAGTGAAATCCCGTGTTGGGATGAGTGGAGATTGGTAAGCCATCGAGCATCCGGGGGCAGACGAGCTCAAGTGAGCCGGGTGATTTTCGTGAGGCTTCAATACCAGTTTGCTCAGTCAGAATGAAAGCTGCCCCGCGTGTACCTATCGGACTCACACGATAGAATGTGTCTTGTACCCTCTGCCTGTTTTCATGATGTTCTCGCAGGGTCGCACGTTTCTTCTGACACCACCCCGGAGATGTTCATGTCTGCCTCATCACTTGTGCTGGCCAGCGGCAATGCTGGCAAGCTGCGGGAATTCGCTCGCTTGCTGGCTCCACTGGGTATTGCCCCGATTCCTCAGAGCCAGCTGGGTGTCAGTGATGCCGAAGAGACCGGGTTGACCTTCGTCGAGAATGCCTTGATCAAGGCGCGTCATGCCGCCGCCATCACCGGACTTCCGGCGCTGGCCGATGATTCGGGGATCGAGGTCGATGCGCTGGACGGCGAGCCCGGTATCTACTCGGCACGTTTCGCCTCGCGTCGTCAGCAAGGCCAGGGAGATCAGGACAACAATGCGGCCTTACTGTCAGCGCTGGAAGGTGTGCCGGAGGAGGCGCGTACGGCGCGCTACTGGTGTGTGCTGGTCTACCTTCGGCATGCGGCAGACCCTGTCCCCATCATCGTGCAGGCCAGCTGGGAGGGCCGGGTGCTGACCGCTCCGAGTGGTGATGGCGGTTTCGGCTATGACCCCCTCTTCTGGTTGCCAGAGCAGGGCATGAGTGCGGCACAGCTTGAGGCATCCACCAAGAATCGACTCAGTCACCGGGGCCGTGCCATGCAACAGCTGCTTCAAGCATTGACCGCTGCAAGTGAGAGCGCTTGATGTCCGTCGAGTCGTTGCCGCCGTTATCCCTCTATATTCATGTGCCGTGGTGCGTGCGCAAATGTCCTTACTGTGATTTCAACTCCCACGGTGTGGGCCGCGATGCCCATCTACCGGAAGTGGAGTACATCACGGCACTGCTGGCGGATCTGGACCAGGATCTCCAATGCCTCCAGGGGCAGCCTGAGCGTGAACTGCAAAGCATCTTCATCGGTGGCGGGACCCCGAGCCTGCTGAGCGGGCAGGCCTATCAGCGGCTGTTCGATGGCATTCGCGAGCGCGTGGCACTGTCCGAGGGATGCGAGATCACGCTGGAGGCCAATCCCGGCACGCTGGAACAAGGCCGCTTCGCTGCCTATCGCGCTGCCGGCATCAATCGGCTGTCCATCGGGGTACAGACCTTCCAGCCGGAACAGCTCAGCGTACTGGGGCGTATCCACTCCGCACAGGAGGCCGAACGGGCGGTTGCCAGCGCACGTGCCGCCGGTTTCGACAACTTCAACATCGACCTGATGCATGGCCTGCCGGGACAGACATTGGAAACGGCGCTGGATGACATCCAGCGCGCACTGGCGCTCAAGCCCACTCATCTCTCGTGGTATCAACTGACGCTGGAGCCCAATACCGAGTTCTACTCGCGCCCCCCGGTGCTGCCGGAAGATGATCTGCTGTGGGACATTCAGGATCATGGTCACGAGATGCTGGAAAGCGGCGGATTCCGTCGCTATGAAATTTCCGCCTACGCCCTTGAGGGGCGAGGGGCACGCCACAACCTGAACTACTGGAAATTCGGAGATTATCTCGGCATCGGTGCGGGCGCGCACGGCAAGCTGACGCTGGCGAAGACGGACAGCAGCGGGAACTTCACTGGCGAGCTGCAGCTCCAGCGACGCTGGAAGAGCCGGCAGCCCCAGGCCTATCTGCGTCGCATGCAGGACCCGCGTGGCTTCATTGCCGGTCAGCAGGAGATCGCCCCGGAAGAGCTGGCACTCGAGTTCATGATGAATGCGCTGCGTCTGACGGATGGCGTCAGCTTCGAGGAGATGCGCCGCACGACCGGGCTTGAGCGCGAGGCCTTGGAGCCGGGGCTGAGTCTGGCGCGCGCGCGCGGGCTTATCGTTGAGGATGACGCGCTGTTGCGTGCCTCGCCGCAGGGCTTATTGTTCCTCAATGACCTGCTGGCCATGTTCGACACCTGAACGATCAGGCATGATCACACCAGAATGTGGCACTACGCCGATGTCGTCTTGCCATCCATGAGAGTGAAGATAGGGAGCGTTACCATGAAGAAGTCCGTACTCCTGGCCCTGCCGCTGGCAGCTGCCGTCGCGATGGCGGGTTGCACCACGACCAACCCGTATACCAATGAGCAGCAGACCTCCAGTACGGCCAAGGGTGCCGGTATCGGGGCTGTCGTTGGTGCCATCGCCGGGGCGACCAAGAGTGGCAACCATCGTCTCGACAAGGCGCTGATCGGCGCGGCAGCCGGCGCGGCAGCCGGTGGTGGCATCGGGTATTACATGGATGTCCAGGAAGCCAAGCTGCGTGATCAGCTGCAGGGCACCGGCGTCAGCGTGACCCGTGTCGGCGATCAGATCATCCTCAACATGCCGTCCAACGTCACCTTCGGTTCCGATTCCAGCACTCTGTCCGGCCAGATTCAGCCGGTCATGGATGGTGTGATCACGGTCCTCAAGGAATATGACGAGACTCGCGTCAACATCGCGGGCTATACCGATTCTACCGGTGCCAGCAACTACAACCAGAATCTGTCCGAGCTGCGTGCCCAGGCGGTCGGCAACTATCTGGCCAGTGGTGGCATCGCCTTCAATCGTCTGAACATGCGTGGTTATGGCGAAGCCAGCCCGGTGGCATCGAATGATACCCAGTCCGGTCGTGCACAGAACCGTCGCGTCGAGATCACTCTGACTCCGCTGGAAAGCTGAGTCTCAGCCAGCTGTCCTGACGGCAGCGGGTCGCATCGATGTTTCAGACAAGGCCTGCGCTTCGGCGTGGGCCTTGTCGTCTGTGAAGGACGGCTTTTGGGGTGACAAGTGACCATCTCTGCTATCCTTCAGCCCCTTCAGCGGTCTTCATCCATCGGTCACTTTGGTTGAAGCTACCGCCCCCAGATTTCTGTCCAGCCGGCATCATGCCGCTGACATCGCCGTATCAAGGAGGCGCATTTGCTCGCCTATCAGCACGCCTATCATGCCGGCAACTTCGCCGATCTCCACAAACACCTGCTGGCCAATACGCTCGCCGAGCATCTATTACGTAAAGAGTCGCCTGTTACGTTCATCGATACCCATGCCGGACGCGGCTGGTATCCCCTGGCGGCACGTGAAACAGAGCAATTGCGCGAGTATGAGCAGGGCGTGTTGCCAGTGTGGCAGGTGCGCGATCGCTGGCTGACGGACGCGGGCGAACCTGCCCCGGGTGCAACGGACAAGCCACTGGCACGCTGGTTGGCCAGGCTGGCCGACATGCAGCCCGAGAGTGGCAAGGGAGCGCCGTCCACGTTGAGCGTTTATCCCGGCTCGCCCTGGTGGTTGAGCCAGGCGTTGCGTCAGGGGGACAGGCTGCTGGCGTATGAACTGCATCCGGGTGAGATCTACCACTTCGACCAGGCGCCGGTGCAGCGTGACAGTCTTGGCAAGGTGATGCGCCGCCAGCAGGACGGGCTGTCTGGCCTGTTGGCAGCAGTGCCGGTCACCACGCCGCGTGTCGCGGTGCTGATCGACCCCAGTTACGAGCTCAAGAACGATTACCGTGATGTGGCGGATGTCGTGGTCGAGACGCTGCGCAAGTCTCGTCATGCCACCATCATGATCTGGTATCCGCTGCTGCCGGCCGGTCGTCAGCATGACCTGCTCGAGCGCCTCAAGAAGCAGTCGCCCGCGCCGATGTGGCGCAGCGAGCTGGTGATTGACTCGCCCGAGGGCGATCACGGCATGTATGGCTCTGGCATGCTGGTGATCAATCCTCCGTGGCAGTTCGATCGTCAGTTCTCTGATGCCATGCAGGAGGTGGTCGAGGTGCTCAAGGGCGCACTGCCGGCTCCGCAGTCCGTTGCCGTCGAGCACAAGGGCCTGTGGTGGTTGTCGGAAGAGGTCGCACGAGCGCGCAGCGAACCCAAGCCGATGCCGCGCGAGCGGTTGCTGGCGCTGCGCAAGCTCAACCAGAAGGTCAAGCGCGACGCCGACGTGGAAGTGACTCAGGCCAAGCCCAAGCGTGAGAAGCTCAAGCGCGGAGAAGGCTGGGCCAAGCCGCGCGTCCGCAATGACAGCGCGACGCCCAAGGCCAAGGGCAAGCGTCATTCCGCGACGGCCAAGCCGAAGACCAGCATCAAGGCGCAGATCAAGGACCAGGTGCATGGGCATTCCGCCCCCAGTGAGAAGCGGGTCAGCGAAAAGCCCGCCGAGCGCAAGTCGACGTCACGCCCCGAGCCGGCACAACCGCGTGGCAAGGGCGAGATGGCGGGCAAGGCTGCAGGCAAGGATTCTGCCAGCTGGAGCGACTGGTCTTCCAGCATGCCGGGCAAGGGGCGCCGTGAAGGCTCTACTCGCGTCAGCAAGCGCAGTACGCCGGCGATTGGCCGCGATGGTCAGGTCAATTCTTCCAGCACCACCAAGTTGCCCAGGAAGTATGCCGCCAGGCAGCGTCCTGAAGACACCAGCGACGTCGGCAAGCCGCTGGATGCCCGTGAGGCGCGTGCCCTGCGTGAGAAGCAGGAACACAATGCCATGAAGGGCAAGGCGACCAAGGGAAGCCCCGACAAGGGGCAGGGCAGCAAGCCGCGCGGTCCGCGCAAGCCCTGAAGGTCGGCGTGAGAGCTGAAGGCGGAAGCCTGCCACTCAGGCTTCGCAGAATAGACGCCCCCACAGGCTTCGCCTGTGGGGGCGTCTTGCGTGATCCAGTTCATGTTCACATGAATGATCAAGGCGACGCCTCGCGTCAGTGGGGAATATCTTCCTGCCACAGGCGCTGGTAGAGGCCGGGCGTCGTCATCAATTCTTCGTGTGACCCCAGCTGCGTGACGCGCCCCTGTTCCAGCACCAGCAATCGATCTGCGTCCCGCACCGTGGCCAGACGATGTGCCACCACGATCAGGGTCACCTCGCCGCGCAACTCCTGCAGCGCCTGCTGCAGCAGCGCCTCGGTATGGCTGTCGATGCTGGCGGTGGCCTCATCCAGCAGCAGGACGTGTGGGGTGGCCACCAGAGCACGGCCGAGCGCCAGCAACTGCCGCTCCCCGGTGGAAAGGCTCAGGCCTCGCTCGCCCAGCAGCGTGTCGAGGCCCTCCGGCAGTCCGCGGATCAGCGGCGTCAGGTGTGCCTTGTCCAGCACCATGTCCAGCCGTGAATCGCTGATCTCGCGCCCCAGCAGCAGGTTGTCGCGCAATGTCGTGGCACGGATGAAGGGCTCCTGGGGAACGATGGCGATGGCCGCTGCGCGTTGGTGTGCTGACCACTCTCCCAGTGGCCGTCCATCCAGCCGGAGTTGCTCGCGGTGAGCCGGGCGCTGACCACTGAGCAGGTCGAGCAGGGTGGACTTGCCACTGCCGGTCGGGCCGACGACCCCCAGAAATTCACCACTTTCGATCGTGAGCGTGATGCCATCCAGCGCAGGGGCTTCTGCTCCCTGGTGCCAGTGGGTCAGATGCTCGAGCTGATAGTGACCACTCGCCAACGTCGTGATGGCATCTGTCTCGCTCGCTCGTGCTGACGCCGGCGTGGAGGAGGGGGCAGCCTTTGCCCCGGACTCCGTCATCGTCCCCGGCGCTTCCCCTTCCCGTGGAGTCTCCAGCACTTCTTCCAGACGTCCGGCGGCTACCAGCGCTGACTGGAAGACCTGCAGGCGTTGGGTAATCTCGATCAGCGGTTCGCTGATGCGCCCCAGCCAGGCGATGAAGGCATACAGCACGCCCAGCTCAGCGCCTCCGCCCAGTTCACGCAGCCCGAAGACCGCGACCAGTGTCAGCGTGATCAGCATGGCCATCAGGTCGATGGCGGAACGCAGCAACAGGCCCGAGACGCGTACCGTGCGCATGCGCGCTGAATATTGCGCGAGATTGAGGCGATGATAGCGCTCGCCGAAGCGCGTCGTCTGGTGGCTGGCCTGCAGGACACTCATCCCGCCGATCGCCTCGGCGATACGTGCATTCTGAAAGGCGCGCAGTCGGCGTACTTCACTGGCAGCACGACCGGAGAAACGCTGATAGAGCCAGATCAATCCGACGGAAAGCGGAATCAGTGCCATCGCGATGAGCGCGAGGGTGCCATCCATCAACGCCATGGCGGACAGTATGCCAATCAGCAGCACCACGTTGCCGACCAGCGTGGCCAGCACTCCGACATACAGCTCCTTCAGGGACTCGGTATCGTTGGTCACGCGTGCCACCAGTTCACCGGCCGCCAGAGTATCCAATGTCGTCAGTGGCTGATGGAGCAGGTGAGTGAAGACTCGCTCACGCAGATCGCGCACGCTGGCGAGCGCCAGGCGTGCGAAGCGCAGTTGCTGCAGATAGCGCCCGGCGGCTGCCCCACCCTGGGTGATCAGGTACAGACCCATCAGCCCTGCCAGCGCCTCGGGGGCCAGATTGCCGGGAATCAGGTGCTCATCCAGGTAACGCTGTGTCAGCCACGGGCCGAGGACGTCCAGCGCCGTGGCAACGATCAGGATCGACAGCGCGCGCAGGACATCCCCCAGGCGCTGCCTCAGCGGTTGCCACAGCAGTATCAGGCGACGACGGCTGAGCAAGCGTGATGCCACGGGAGCCTCGGATTGCGTGTGACTCATGAGCGCACTCCCTGCGGTGCATCGCTGTCCCGGTCTGCCTGCTGGGCCTGCCAGAGTCGCCAGTAGGCGCCACGCGCCTCGAGCAGCGTCTGGTGATTGCCCTGTTCGAGAATGCGCCCGTCCTCGAGGACCAGAATGCGCTGACAGCGCTGGACGGCTGACAGACGATGACTATTGATGATCAGCGTGCGCCGTCGTCCCTGGCGCTCAGAGTGTTGCAGACGTGCCAGCGTGGTCAGCAGGGTGCGCTCGGTGACCTGATCCACGGCGGACAGGGTGTCATCCAGCAGCAGGATGGGAGCCTCGGTGAGCAGACTGCGCGCCAGTGCCAAGCGTTGACGCTGACCGCCGGAGAGCGTGATGCCACGCTCGCCGATCATGGTATCGAGCCCGGCGGGAAGACGCGCGAGATCATTGTCGAAGGCGGCGGCGCTCAACGCCTGGTGTATCCGCGCATGGCTGGCCTCGGGACACGCGAGGGCGACATTGTCGGCCACCGAGAGCGCAAACAGGAAGGGATCCTGCGGGACGAGCGAGAACTGGCCACGCCATGCGCGAAGTGTGTACTCACTTGCGGGGTGACCTCCCAGTGTCAGCGTTCCCTGGTCGTCTGACAGCGGCCAGCTGCGAGACAGCAGGCGCAGCAGCGTGGACTTGCCGCTGCCGGTCGCACCGACGATTCCCAGGCTTTCCCCTGCCGCCACCTCAAGCGAGATCGGTCCAAGAGCACGCTGCTGGCTTCCAGGGTAGAGGAATTCCTTGATCTCAAGGCGGAGTGAGTGGTCGCTCACCTCATCCCGTGTGCCGGTATCCTGCAGCGCTTCCGGGGCCGCATGGAAGATGGCCAGGCGACGAGCGGCCGCCGCACCACGCTGCAGGATGTTCAGGCACCAGCCGAGCGCGAACATCGGCCAGATCAACTGGGCGAGATAGAGCGAGAAGCTGGTCAGTTGTCCAAGCGTGATGGCCTCCTGGAGATAGCGCCAGCTGCCGATGCCCAGCGTCAACAAGGTGGCCATCGAGAGCGAGAGAAACACCACGGGGCTGAAGGCGGCCTCGAGTGTCTGGACGCGATAATCCACGCGTTCGGCGGCCGCGGCGCGTTTCGAGAAGGCGCGGGCTTCGTCATCGAGCAGCGCATGACTCCTGAGCATGCGAATGCCGGCGAAGGCTTCCTGGGTCTGGTCGTTGAGGTCCGAGAAGCGTTCCAGCGATTCGCGAAAACGCAGTCCGATACGTCGGGAGATTCGGGCAAAGGCCCAGGCCATGAAGGGGAACGGCAGCAAGGCAAGCAATGTCAGCGGCACATCGATCGCGAACAGCATGATGCCCAGCACCAGTACGAAGGTCATGGCGCCATCGACGCTGGACAGCACACCTTCTGCGGCGGCCATCTCCACGGCATCGATGTCCTGACTGGCGTGCGCCATCAGGTCTCCGGTGCGATGACGCTGATAGAAGCCGGGGTCCAGGCGTGTCAGCTTGGCGTGAAAGGCATCACGCTGCTCCGTCCCCAGCCGATAGGCGGTCCCGAACAGCGCCACGCGCCAGGCATAGCGCAGGGCGTAGAGCGCGAGGCCCGCTGCCACCAGCCACCACAGGCGGGTCAGCAGGGCATCATGATCCAGACTGCCATCACGCAGGGCATCGATGGTGGCGCCGATGGCCCACGGCAGCAGCAGATTCAGCCCCGCGACCCCGATCAGGAACGCGATGGCCAGCAGGTAGCGGGGCCAGTGGCGGGTGAAGAAATCGAGCAGCAGATGTCGCAATGGGGCCTCGGGAAGAGGCCCTGTGCTCAGCTCGGCGGCGGGGTTCGGCGGGAGTGAGGTGCTGGAGTCACGGGACTCGCGATGGGAATCCTGCGGCCTGTTCGATGTTGCGCGTCCCGCCATGTCGACTCCCTGTCTGCCCCTGCCCATCTTCGCCACTCGGAGATGTTCGGCAGAGGCAGTATAACGAGAGTCTGTCCGCCAGACGCAAGCGCTGGCGGCGGGAGGCTTTCGGGAGGAGAAGGTCAGTCCGGCGGGATCACTTGCCGATGCAGAAGCTGCCGAAGATTTCCCCGAGCAGATCATCGGCCGAGAATTCACCGGTGATCTCGGACAGCGCCATCTGGGCAGCACGCAGGTCTTCGGCCAGCAGCTCCCCCGCCGCGGCGCCAAGCAGCTGGGCCTCACCGTTGTCGAGAGACTCGCCGGCACGCTCCAGCGCATCCAGGTGACGGCGGCGGGCGCTGAAGCGACCTTCGGCCGTGCCGGTGAAGCCCATGATGTCCTTGAGGTGATCACGCAAGGCATCCAGGCCCTGATTGTCGCGCGCCGAGATGCGCACCACGCTGGCCTGATGACGTGCCTGCTCGGCATCGCCATCCTCGATGGCAGTGACGTTGGTCAACCCGGGCGTCTCGCCGCTGGTGTCGATCTTGTTGCGGACCAGCGTCAGGCGTGACGGATCCGGCAGGCGTGCGACGAATTCCGGCCAGATCTCCATCGGGTCGGTGGCTGGCGTGGTCGCGGCATCGACCAGCAACAGGACGCGATCCGCCTTCTCGATCTCGTCCCAGGCGCGCTGCACGCCGATGCGCTCGACGGCATCCGGGGTGTCTCGCAGGCCGGCGGTATCGATGACATGCAGTGGCATGCCATCGAGGTGGATGTGCTCACGCAGCACGTCGCGCGTGGTGCCTTCGATGTCGGTGACGATGGCGGTGTCCTGCTCGGTCAGCGCATTGAGCAGGCTCGACTTGCCGGCATTGGGGCGGCCGGCGATCACCACCGTCATGCCCTCGCGCATCAGGGCACCTTGGTTGGCGGCGGCGCGCACGCCCATCAGCTCGGCCTTGACCTCATTGAGACGCGCCGCGACATGCCCGTCGGCCAGGAAGTCGATTTCCTCTTCCGGGAAATCGATGGCGGCCTCGACGTAGATGCGCAGCTCGATCAGGCGCTGTACCAGCGCACTGACACGCGTCGAGAACTCGCCCTTGAGCGAACGCAGCGCATTCTCGGCCGCCGCGCGTGAGCTGGCATCGATCAGGTCGGCGATGGCTTCGGCCTGGGCGAGATCCAGCTTGTCGTTCAGGAAGGCACGCTCACTGAACTCACCGGGGCGTGCCAGGCGTGCGCCCAGCTGCACGCAGCGCTCCAGCAGCAGATCCATGATCACCGGGCCACCATGCCCCTGCAGTTCCAGCACATCCTCGCCGGTGAAGGAATTCGGGCCCTTGAAGTAGAGCGCGATGCCTTCGTCGAGGGCGATGGGGTTGCCCTGGGTGTCCAGTCCCATGAACGGGCCATAGTGGGCATGACGCGGCGGGGGGCACTGGCCCAGCATGGCCTGGGCGATGGCCTGGCAGGCCGGCCCGGAGACACGGATGATGCCGACGCCACCACGGCCGGGCGGAGTGGCCAGTGCCGCGATGGAGTCAGGCTGGTAGGCGGTAGACATGCAGAAACCTCGGGCACGAAGCCGGAATGAAGGTGTAGGGGATGGGCGCTATTGTCGCGGCTGACGCCCCGCGACAGCAAGCGAGGGTGTGTCCGGAAGCATCAGCTGGTAGCAGGGCGGTCACGATCGCTCGAGAAAACAGAGGCCTGAAACGCCACGACCCCCGCCAGAGGCGAGGGTCGTGGGTGAGTCATGTCAGGCGAACCTGAAAGGCATCATGCGCCTTTCTTGGTCGGCTCGGCATTCTCGATCTGACGGGTGATGACGTACTGCTGAGCGATCGACAGCGTGTTGTTGACGATCCAGTACAGCACCAGACCTGCCGGGAACCACAGGAAGAAGAAGGTGAAGACGATGGGCAGCATCTTCATGATCTTCGCCTGGGTGGGGTCCGGAGGCGTCGGGTTCAGCAGCTGCTGGATGAACATCGTGAGACCCATGACGATGGGCAGGATGAACAGCGGATCCTTCACGGAAAGATCCTGAATCCACAGCATGAACGGTGCGTGACGCAGTTCGACGGACTCCATCAGCATCCAGTAAAGGGCGATGAAGACCGGCATCTGGATCACGATCGGCAGACAGCCGCCCAGCGGATTGATCTTCTCCGTCTGGTAGAACTTCATCATCTCCTGGGAGACCTTCTGGCGGTCGCTGCCGTACTTCTCCTTGATGCGCTGCATCTCGGGGCCCATCTTGCGCATCTTGGCCATCGAGCGGTATGCGGTCGCGGACAGCGGGAACAGCACGACCTTCACCAGCACGGTCAGCAGGATGATGGAGGCACCCCAGTTGCCGACCAGCGCGTGGATGTGCTCCAGCAGCCAGAACAGCGGATTGGCCAGGAACCACAGCCAACCGAAGTCGACCACCAGTTCCAGATAGGGCGCGGTCGCTTCCAGCTGGTCCTGATCCTTCGGTCCGACGTACAGGGTGGCACCGAGCTCAGCCTGCTGACCGGCCGCGACCTGAGTGGTCGGGCTGGCGAAGGCCGCCACGTTGCGGTTCTGCTTGTCGACGCTGGTGTAGTACAGATTCTTCTGATTGTCAGCCGGCACCCAAGCAGACACGAAGTAGTGCTGGATCATGGAGACCCAGCCACCCTGGATGTCGACATTCTTGAAGCTGCCGTCCTGGATATCTTCGAAATCCACCTTCTGGTAGTGGTTCTCTTCTGACGAGAAGGCCGCACCCAGATAGGACTTCATGCCCATGCCGCCACCGGTGGACGGGTCGGCACTGTTGTCGCGAGCCAGCTGACCGATGAAGCGTGCACCGACCGGCTGCTGGGACTGGTTGTCCAGCAGATAGTCAACCTTGAGCTGGTAGCTGTCCTTGCTGACGGTGAAGCGCTTGATGATCGCGACGCCGTTGACGTCGGCCTTCAGATCCACCTGCAGGCTATCGTCATTCTCGCCCATGAGGTAGCTGTTGCTATCGGCGGAGAAGGCGATACGTCCCTTGTGACCATCCAGCTGCAGGCCGGACTTGGCCACGTAGCTGCGTGACTGATTGTCAGACAGCAGGACGAAGGGAGCTTCAGAGGTGTTGTTCTGCTTGTGCTCGAGCAGGGCGGCATAGACGACGTCGCCACCCTGCGGGTCGATACGCAGGTCCAGCACATCGCTCTTGACTTCGATCAGGCTGTTGCTCGGAGTACTGGTCGCACTGTCCGGCGTTGCAAGACCGGTATCGCCGCTGGAAGCATTGCTGCTGCTCGGAGCCTCAAGGCCCTGGGCAGTGGCGTTGGCAGCCTGAGAGGCCACCTGGGGAGCCTGTGTCTCTGCAGCGGGCTGGTCGTAATCCTTGTTCCACTGGACGACCAGCAGATAGGCGACAACCGCAAGCGGAATCACGAGGAGTAATCGTTTGACATCCATTGTGTATACCCGGTGGAGGGTGAATCAATCTGGCGGGAGTCAGATGAGTCCGGGTACGAACGGTGGGGCGCATAACGAAAAAAACGCCACATGCCGGACGCACCGGAGAGGTGTCGCGTCAGGCAGGTGGCGTTGACTTGGCCGCTTTCAGACGTCTGGCATCCTTCTCCAGACGAGCCCACATGCCGTCAAGCTGGCGATGCAGTGTCTCGTTGTCCAGCTCGTTCACACCTCGCTTGGCCAATACGACGATGTCGACGGCCGGAAGGCGATGCTGGCGGAGGCGAATGGATTCGCGTGTCAGACGTTTGAGGCGGTTGCGATCTACGGCACGGCGCACGTTCTTCTTGCTGAACACCAACCCCAGGCGGGCATGTCCCAGGTCGTTCGGACACGCCAGAGCCAGAAGCCCCTTGCCGTGTACCTTGAGGGTGGTGTGATCGAAGACGTGCCGGTAATCCCCGGCAGTCAGCAAGCGAAGCTGCCGGGGAAATCCCTGACGGGACATCCGGGCCTCGATCAGGCGCTCAGACGCTTACGGCCTTTCGCACGACGACGCTGGATGACCTCACGGCCACCTTTGGTCGCCATACGAGCACGGAAACCGTGTGTGCGCTTGCGCTTCAGGACGCTCGGCTGAAATGTGCGTTTCATAGCTGCTTCTTCCCACGTGGTTGTTTGGAAAAGGTCAACGAATGTTGCCCTGTATCCACATGAGGACAGGGCAGATTGGTCAGGGGCAGGGATTCTAGTGAATCTGCAAGTCGCTTGCAATGTCGCGTGAGAAGTTGTCCACAGCCGTTTCCCGACATTTCACTGCTGATTCGTGCCACGCCGCCCGTCAGCTGGCGTTTCTCACGGCTATCGAGCCAGCCACGGAGCACGTGTGCAGGGCCAAAAAAATCCTTGTCGAGAAAGGAGAGGAGAAACTGCGCCTCATGCTGACCGAGGGGAAGACTTGCGAAAGGGGGGGGCGGCGACTCGTGCATCGGGTCCCGCTCTTTCGGGGGATAGCCCCTGCCTCCCGAGCTGTCTTGCCCGACCAGCGAATGACAGATTCGCGGCAGGAAAGCACCGGTGGATAACCTTGCCTGTGCGTGCGTCGCCACCTCCTCGAGAGGGAAAGCGCATTCCCGAGCAAGGCCCTCGCTATCATTGCTACAGAAAGGTAGTTCTAAATATACAGTAACTATAAAGGAGGGAAGATTCTGTGGATAACCTGTTTTTGTCGAAGAAGTTCAATCTACTGCCCTCAGGATATCCCTGATGATAAAGGGTGAAGAACCTGAGTTCAGCCTGTGCATGACACTGTGCATAAGTATCGCCTTATCCCCAGCGGTCCAGATGGCCTCCATCACTCCCCAGAATGTCCAGATGGCAGAAGAATCTTGATACCCAGGTTGTCCACAGTGGATTTCCCTGCCGATGTCGTGTGGATAACTCGTGGCTTGGCCTATACAATGGCCGCCCCTTTGATCACTGGATGTGAGGTCGCGTGTCGCTCGCACTTTGGCAACAATGTCTTGACGCCCTGCAAGACGAGCTGAATTCACAGCAGTTCAACACCTGGGTTCGTCCCTTGCAGGCTGAGGAAGGTGACGGCGGAGAGCTGTGCCTGCTCGCCCCCAATCGCTTCGTACGCGACTGGGTCAATGACAAGTACCTCAAGCGGATTCATGAGCTTTTGCGTGAGCTTGCTCCGGGCAAACCGCCCAAGGTCGAGCTCAGCGTGGGAAGCCGCCGCACGGTCTCCAATCCGCGGCCAGAGGGGGCATCGACTTCATCGGTGTCCGCTCAGGCCCCTGCGCCCGGCCAGATGCCGAGCCCGCGTGCGCCGTCAGTGCATACGCCCCCGCGTGGCAATTACGCAGAAGAGCGTGAGATGGCGGGTGACGGTGCGCAGGAGGCGGCACCGCGTCGCAATGCGCGGCAGGTGCAGGTAGAAGGCAGCCTCAAGCATTCCAGTGGCTTGAATCCGAATTTCACCTTCGAAACCTTCGTCGAAGGCAAGTCCAACCAGCTGGCACGTGCCGCCTCCCGTCAGGTCTCTGAGAACCCGGGTGGCGCCTACAACCCGCTGTTCCTCTATGGTGGCGTCGGTCTGGGCAAGACCCACCTGATGCATGCGGTGGGCAACCATCTGGCCAAGCAGGGTGGCGAGAATGCCAAGGTGGTCTATCTGCACTCCGAGCGCTTCGTGGCTGACATGGTCAAGGCGCTGCAGCTCAATGCCATCAATGACTTCAAGCGTTTCTACCGCTCGGTGGATGCGCTGCTGATCGATGACATCCAGTTCTTTGCCGGCAAGGAGCGTTCTCAGGAAGAGTTCTTCCATACCTTCAATGCCTTGCTGGAAGGGGGACAGCAGATGATCCTGACCTCGGATCGCTATCCGAAGGAGATCAATGGTGTCGAAGAGCGCCTGAAGTCCCGCTTCGGTTGGGGGCTGACAGTGGCCATCGAGCCGCCGGAGCTTGAGACTCGTGTCGCGATCCTGATGAAGAAGGCGGACCAGGCGAAGGTCGACCTGCCTCATGATGCGGCCTTCTTCATTGCCCAGAAGATCCGTTCCAACGTGCGTGAGCTCGAGGGTGCCCTGAAAAAGGTCATCGCGGACTCCCATTTCATGGGACGTGCGATCAACCAGGACTTCATCCGTGAATCCCTGAAGGATCTGCTGGCATTGCAGGACAAGCAGGTGGGTGTGGACAATATCCAGCGCACCGTGGCCGAGTATTACAAGATCAAGATTTCCGATCTGCATTCCAAGCGTCGCTCGCGCTCGGTGGCACGTCCGCGTCAGGTCGCCATGGCACTTGCCAAGGAGCTGACCAATCACAGCTTGCCGGAAATCGGCGATGCCTTCGGTGGACGCGACCACACGACAGTGCTGCATGCCTGCCGCAAGGTGGCCTCACTGCGCGAAGAGAACGCCGACATTCGCGAAGACTACAAGAATCTGCTGCGTCTTCTGACCAGCTGATTCAGTTGCCACGCAGCGCCGAGAGGGTGAGGTCAACCTGTCCGGCGCTTAGTGCACCGGGCCCTGTCGTGCGACGGCCCGGAATATTTGATGAGTGTGTGCTGGTCACCGGCAAGCACTTCTCCCGTTTCCAGAGAGTGGAGTCTCCATGAAATTTGCCATTTCGCGTGAAGCCCTGCTGCGCCCGCTGTCCCTGGTGGCGGGTGTGGTCGAGCGTCGTCAAACCCTGCCGGTGCTGTCCAACGTGTTGCTGGAGGTGTCTGATCAGCAACTGTCATTGACGGGGACCGACCTGGAGGTCGAGCTGATCGGGCGTGTCGAGCCCAGCCGTGTCGATGAGCCGGGTTCCGCGACGGTACCAGCGCGCAAGTTGATGGATATCTGCAAGTCGCTGCCGGAAGGCAGCGAGATCATCCTGGCGCTCGAGGAAGGCCGTGCCATCCTGCGCAGTGGTCGTTCACGCTTCACGCTCTCGACGCTGCCGGTCGCGGAATTCCCCAACATCGATGATGGTCAGGGTGATATCACCATCAGCCTGCCGCGCGGCACGCTCAAGCATCTGATCGATGCCACTTCCTTTGCCATGGCGCAGCAGGATGTCCGTTATTATCTCAACGGCATGCTGCTGGAACTGACCAGCAATCTGGTGCGCACCGTGGCCACTGATGGACACCGCCTGGCGGTATGTGAGCAGGCCGCTGACATCAGTGTTGCCGAGTCCCAGAAGCTGATCATTCCCCGCAAGGGCATTCTGGAACTGACGCGTCTGCTGGACGGCAGCAATGAGCTGCTGACGCTCACCGTCAGCGGGACTCACGTCCGGGCGCAGACCGGCGACTTCACCTTCACTTCCAAGCTGGTGGACGGCAAGTTCCCGGATTACGAGCGTGTCGTGCCGCGTGGCGGTGACAAGGTCATCGTGGCGGAGCGTGCCGAGCTGCGGCAGGTACTGTCACGTACCGCGATTCTTTCCAACGAGAAGTATCGTGGTGTCCGCCTGTACCTGGAGGCCGGCAATCTGCGCGTGCTGGCCAACAACCCGGAGCAGGAAGAAGCCGAAGAGAACATCGCACTGGATTATCAAGGCGGTGGTCTGGAGATCGGCTTCAATGTCGGCTATCTGATCGACGTTCTGGGCGTGCTGGATTCGGATCGTGTCCAGTTGACGCTTTCCGATGCCAACAGCTCTGCGCTGCTGGAAGAGCCGGGCGGCGGTGATGCGCGTTACGTAGTCATGCCGATGCGTCTGTAATAGTGTAAAGTCGTTAAAAATCATGTGCTTGATTCGTAATTATCGCAAAGTCTTCGCGAGTTTCTTCAACACATGACCGACGACACCCGCCATCCTCTCCCGTGAGGTGGCGGGTGTCGTCACATTCAGGGCCAAGAGATGATGGCACGGCAAGCATCGTGTCGATCACAGGCTGAACGTGCATATCGTCTTCGTTTTCTTCATTTGTCCTGACTGAGGTCGCCATGGCGCTTGAACGTCTGCAATTCCAGAACCTGCGTAACCTTGCGCCTGTCGATATCGCGCCGGGTCCGAGGGTCAACCTGGTGAGCGGCGCCAACGGCAGCGGGAAATCGAGCCTGCTGGAAGGTGTGCATGTGCTGGGACTGGCACGTTCCTTCCGCACCCACAAGCTGAAGCATGCCATCGCGCACGATATGCCCGGCATGACGCTGTTCGGTCGGTTGGCAGGGGATCCCCCTCGCCCGCTGGGAGTGCGCCGTGAGCAGGCTGCAGATGGCCTCGAGATGCGACTGGATGGAGAGAAGGTCGAGCGTGTGGCGCAGCTGGCGCAGGCGCTTCCCTTGCAGCTGATCAATCCGGATGCATTCCGGCTGCTGGAAGGCTCGCCATCGGCACGCCGCGAGTTTCTCGATTGGGGCGTGTTTCACGTGAAACATGATTTCTTCGATGTCTGGCAGCGGGTTCGCCGTGCGCTCAAACATCGGAACGCGCTACTCAGACATGGTAAGATGGACGTTCAGGCATTGAACGTCTGGGATCGTGAGTTTGCTCATTGGAGTGAGCGTCTCGATGCCCTGCGCATGGAATATATGCAAGCGCTGGCCCCCCTGTTTCAGGCAACTCTCGCTGAGCTGATCGAGCTGCCGGATCTCAGTCTGCGTTATCAACGTGGCTGGGATGCGAAGCGCTCTCTAGGAGAGGTGCTGGCAGCAGGGCGTGACAGCGATAGCCACATGGGGTTTACCCAGACCGGACCGCAGCGCGCTGATCTACGCATTCGTCTCGGGCGCCGCCCTGCGGTAGAGGTGCTGTCCCGTGGCCAGCAGAAATTGGTCGTCAGCGCACTCAAGCTGGCTCAAGGGCGGTTGCTTGAGGAAATGAACGGACGTACCTGTGTTTATCTGATCGACGACCTGCCGGCAGAACTGGATGGCGAACATCGCCGACTCTTCTGCCAGTTGCTGGCCAGCCTCGAGTGTCAGGTCTTCGTGACCTGTGTCGAACCCGAAGCATTGGATCGGGTCTGGCTGCCGGGCACGGATGTCAGAATGTTTCACGTGGAACACGGGCGACTGCACACGGAATGACTTCACGACGGAGAAGCCAATGAGCGAACAGGCTTACGACTCATCGAGCATCAAGGTCCTCAAGGGCCTGGATGCCGTACGCAAGCGCCCCGGGATGTACATCGGCGATACCGATGATGGCACGGGGCTGCATCACATGGTGTTCGAGCTGGTGGATAATTCCATCGACGAGGCGCTGGCAGGGCACTGTAGCGAAGTCCGCGTGGTCATCCACGCCGATGAGTCGGTCTCCGTCAGCGACAACGGCCGTGGCGTGCCGACCGAGATTCATGAGGAAGAGGGCGTCAGCGCAGCTGAGGTCATCATGACGGTGCTGCACGCTGGTGGTAAGTTCGATGACAATTCCTACAAGGTCTCCGGCGGCCTGCATGGCGTTGGCGTATCCGTCGTCAACGCGCTGTCCGAAGAGCTGAAGCTGACCATCTGGCGTCAGGGCAAGGTCCATGAGCAGATCTATCGTCACGGCGTGCCAGAGGCCCCGTTGGCAGTGGTCGGCAACACCGAGAAGTCCGGCACCCTGGTGCGCTTCAAGCCCTCACCGCTGACGTTCGGCAACATCGCG
This sequence comes from Cobetia marina, assembly GCF_001720485.1. Classification (GTDB taxonomy): domain Bacteria; phylum Pseudomonadota; class Gammaproteobacteria; order Pseudomonadales; family Halomonadaceae; genus Cobetia; species Cobetia marina. The sequence continues at coordinate 4,133,763 of NZ_CP017114.1, read as the reverse complement.
TTTCACTACGAGATTCTGGCCAAGCGTCTGCGGGAACTCTCCTTCCTGAATTCAGGTGTGGCGATTCGTCTGATCGACGAGCGTAGCGGCAAGGAAGAGCTCTTCCACTATGAGGGCGGTCTCAAGGCGTTCGTGGATCATCTCAACACCAACAAGGCAGCCTTGAATCCGGTGTTCCATTTTGAAATGGAGCGCGAGGACGGTATCGGTGTCGAGGTGGCGATGCAGTGGAATGATGCTTTCTCCGAGAACATCTTCTGCTACACCAACAATATCCCTCAGCGGGATGGCGGAACTCACCTGGCGGGCTTCCGTGCAGCCTTGACCCGTACCCTCAACAGCTACATCGAGGCGGAAGGGCTGCTCAAGAAGTCCAAGGTCGGCACCACCGGGGATGATGCCCGTGAAGGCCTGACCGCGATCATCTCGGTCAAGGTGCCGGATCCGAAGTTCTCCTCGCAGACCAAGGACAAGCTGGTGTCCTCCGAGGTCAAGACAGCGGTCGAGCAGGAAATGGGCCGTCTGTTCTCCGAGTACCTGATCGAGAAGCCCAACGAAGCCAAGGCCATCGTCAACAAGATGCTGGATGCGGCACGTGCGCGTGAAGCGGCCCGCAAGGCGCGTGACATGACGCGTCGCAAGGGCGCACTGGATATCGCGGGGCTGCCGGGCAAGCTGGCTGATTGCCAGGAGAAGGACCCGAGTCTTTCCGAACTGTATCTGGTCGAGGGTGATTCTGCCGGCGGTTCCGCCAAGCAGGGTCGTGATCGTCGTACCCAGGCGATCCTGCCGCTGAAGGGCAAGATCCTCAACGTCGAGAAGGCGCGCTTCGACAAGATGCTGTCATCTGCAGAAGTCGGCACGCTGATCACGGCGCTGGGCTGCGGTATTGGTCGGGAGGAGTTCAATCCTGACAAGCTGCGTTACCACTCCGTGATCATCATGACGGATGCTGACGTCGATGGTTCGCACATTCGTACGCTGCTGTTGACCTTCTTCTTCCGTCAGATGCCGGAGCTGATCGAGCGTGGTCATATCTTCATCGCGCAGCCACCGCTCTACAAGATCAAGCGTGGCAAGCACGAGCAGTATCTGAAGGATGAGCAGGCGCTTCAGGATTACCTGACAGCCACGGCGCTGGACGGCGGCAAGCTGCACGTCAATGCCGATGCGCCGGGTATCGCTGGCGCTCAGCTCGAAGCACTGGTCAATCAGTATCGCGGCGTGATGAAGCGTATCGATCGTCTGGCGCGCGTCTATCCGTCTGCCGTGCTGCGCAAGATCGTGCATGCCCCGCATCTGGATGAGTCGGCACTGAAGGATGAAGCCATGGTGCAGGGCTGGATCGATGGTCTCCAGAAGGAAATGGATGATCTGATCGCCTATGAGGGCGGCCCGCACTACAGCTTCAGCCTCAGCCATGACAGTGAGCGTAACCTCTATCTGCCGGCAGTCACACTGACGGCGCACGGTGTCAGCAGTGACTATCTGTGGGACGTCGATTTCTTCAAGTCCGCGGACTACCGTGAGATCAGCGAGCTGGGCTCCATGCTGGAAGGCTTGCTGGAGGCGGGCAGCTATGTCTCACGCGGTGAGCGCAAGAAGGAGGTCGTCACCTTCTACGAGGCACTTGACTGGCTGATGAAGGAAGCGGCGCGTGGCTTCAGCATCCAGCGCTACAAGGGGCTGGGAGAAATGAATCCGGACCAGCTGTGGGAAACCACCATGGATCCGGAATCACGCCGCATGCTGCGTGTGACGGTCGAAGACGCGATCGGTGCCGATCAGATGTTCAACACCCTGATGGGAGATGAGGTCGAGCCGCGTCGTGACTTTATCGAGCGCTTCGCCCTGGTGGCCAATCTCGACGTCTGATGTCGTGATCGTCGCCAGCTGAAAAAAAGCCCTGATCCTTGATCAGGGCTTTTTTGTGCCTTGCTGCCAGAGCTGGAGCGTGCAGAAGGCGGCACAAAGGAGAAATGAGAAAGGGAAGAGGGGGATGACAGAATGAGGCACGGGGCCGTCTCAGGCTGCCGGATCGCTTGTCAGCCATTCAGCGATACGCTCTGCCGTGACGGTTGCCGTCGCCAGCCCCAGATGATCCACGTCCTCGAGTATCGTGACGTGCGCGGCGGGATGTTGCGGCTGCAGGCATTCCTCGAGTCGGTCGGCGTGAAACGCCTCATCCTGATCACCGATCAATGCCAGCAAGGGCACGTGATGCCGTGACAGAGTCTCGAGATCTCGTTGGTAATGGCGTGGATTGAGGCCTGTCATCAAGCGCCAGGAGTAAGCGCTCGTGGTGTTGGCATCGCGATATTCAGCGGGAATGTTGAAGGTGACTACCTCGAGATGATCCAGGCGATGGATGGACAGCTTGTTCAAGAGCATGCATGTCAGCATGCGTGCTATCCGCGGTTGTGCCCAGCGGGAATCGCGACGCATGTTGGGAGCGAGGTGATCCAGATAGGGAGCCAGCAGAATGAGGCCAGCCAACGGGATGCCGGCAAGCCCGTGTTCCAGAGCGGATGCCGCGAAACGCAGTGCCAGGCCGCCTCCCGCAGAGTGCCCGGCGATCCACAAGCTGGCGTCGGCGGGGAGATCCAGTGAGCGGATCAGATCTTCAAGATCCTCCTCGAGCTGCAGCGGGTGATCGATATCGCCGCGCCGGGCAGGCGTCGGGCCATGGCCACGCAAGTCAGGCGTGTGGACGTGATACCCCTCAGTGGCCAGATGCGTTGCCAGTGAGGCGAGGTAGCGACTGTCAGCACTGGAACCATGCAGCAGGATGAGGTGTGTCGTGCTCGCTGGAATCCGCGTCGGGTGGTAGTGACGACAGCCCAGGCTGCTGCCATCGCGACAGCGGTAGGGGACGAGTTCATTCGGTGCTGACCACGCTTCCTTGTCTGCCAGGAAAGTCGTGAAATCAAAGGCATGGCTGTTGGAATCGGGCATTCGCGTCACTCGCTCGGGATGTTGCGGCATGAAAAAAGCCCGCTATCTGATCAGGTCAGATAGCGGGCTTTTTCGTTCAAGGACCCGGCGCACTCGACAGGCTGATCAAGTCCGGTGCCTCAAGGCTTGGTATCTCAAGACTTGGTGTCTCAAGACTCAATGCGCCTGATTGAGGAAGCCTTCGTCCAGCTTCAGCTCATCATTGCGATTGATGCCGATATCGCGTGACAGGATGTTGCTGGCGATCTGTTTGGCTTCTTCCAAAGAATGCATCTGTGCAGTACCGCACTGATAGACGTTGAGCTCCGGAATCTCTTCCTGGCGTGCGACGTTCAACACGTCCTGCATGGCGGCAGACCAGGCAGCGGCAACCCGGGCTTCGTCCGGCTCGCCGATCAGGCTCATGTAGAAGCCGGTACGGCAACCCATCGGCGAGATGTCGATGATCTCGACGCCATCACCATTGAGGTGCTCGCGCATGAAGCCAGCGAACAGATGTTCCAGCGTGTGAATGCCCTTCTCGGAGAGAATCTCTTCATTCGGCACGCAGAAACGCAGATCAAAGACGGTGATGTTGTCGCCCTTGGGGGTTCCCATCTTCTTGGCCACGCGCACGGCAGGGGCTTTCATGATGGTGTGGTCGACTGTGAAGCTATCCAGCAGTGGCATACGAGGCCTCCAGCATGAGGGAGTGAGATGGGCAGGCCATTGCCTGCCCGGATTCATGTCTGAAGGGTAGCATATCGCCGCTATTGAATAGAGGGGCAAGCACATGCCGGCGCAGGGAGTGCGCGCGGCATGTGTGTCTCACAGATAGCTCTCGGCAGCGGCTTCACAGCTCACGCAGCGGCGCTGGGACTTTCCCGGCTCACCATCCGACATGGCGTGGTTGAGCTCGCCATCCAGCAGGCGGTTGGTGAAGTCGGCCAGGTTGGCGACCACCAGCACGTCCTTGAGGCCCTCGCCATCGGCCAGTGTCTTCTGGCCCTTGCCGGTCATCACCAGCGCGGCGCGACAGCCGGCCTTCTGGCCAGCGACCAGATCGCGCAGACTGTCGCCCAGCATCCAGGCGCCTTCGAAGTCCGGGATCTGCAGAGCGTCCTGAATCTGGTGCAGCAGGCCGGGTTCCGGCTTGCGGCAATCACAGCCATCATCCGGGCCATGCGGGCAGTAGGCGATGTGGGCGATATCGCCACCGGCTTCCTTCACCAGCTGCATCATCTTGTCGTGCATCTGGTCGAGTTCCCGGTGACCGAAGTGGCCGCGAGCGATGCCGGACTGATTGGTCGCGACGGCTACGGTATAGCCCGCTCGCGTCAGGCGAGCGATGGCCTGAATGGAGGTGGGGTATTCGATCCACTCCTCGGCATTCTTGACGAAGGCATCGGAGTCTTCATTGATGACACCATCACGGTCGAGCACGATCAGTTTTTGCATGGTCAACTCTTCACCTCAGGGCAGTCAGGGGCGTCAGCCGGGCTGCTTGTCAGGGGGTCGCCGCTTTGCCTGGGAAATTGTGAGCCAAGTCACAAGATGACGCTCGCACGGGGGTTGGGCAAATGGCGCCGAGTGACCGAAGAGCGTGGGTGCGACAGGCTGTCACGCTTTTCGAACACTGTTTCTATACTGGATTCTAGTGCGACCTAGGTAGGGGATCAAGGCAGAATTTGTGACATCGCGGCCACATTGCGTGTAATCCTGTCACGCAATACGTCATTTCGAGGAGGCTGGATGCAAAAGAACCCCGCCGTGGCGGGGTTCTTTTGCAGAGACTGCCATATACCGATGTCGGGGACACCGTGGGCCGGCAGCCCTTATTGGGTCAGCAGGCTGATGTCGGCCACACCCATGAACAGGCCTTGCAGACTGGCCAGCATCGCCAGGCGATTGGCGCGCACGGCGGCATCGTCGGCGTTGACCATGACCTGATCGAAGAAGGCATCGACCGGCTCGCGCAGGCTGGCCAGCGTATCGAGGGCTTCCTGGTAGCGTGCCGCCGCGAACAGCGGTGCCACTTCCGCGCCACGTGCCTTGAGGGCCTCTGCCAGTGCCTGCTCGGCCGGCTCACTCAACAGGCTCGTGTCCACCTCGGTGCGGCCATCGTGCTCGGCCTTGGCGAGGATGTTGGAGACGCGCTTGTTGGCGGCTGCCAGAGCGGCGGCTTCCGGGCGTTCGCCGAAGGCGTGCACGGCACGCAGACGACGCGCGAAGTCCAGCGGGTTGCTGATCTTCAGGGTACGCACGGCCAGGTACAGTTCGGCACCCATGCCCTCGTCATTGGCCCAGGCGCGGAAGCGATCGAGCATGTACTCGAGCACGTCCTCGACCAGTCCTTCGGCCTTGGGCAGGTCACGATGCTGCTCGGCGCTGACGGTCAGCAGCTCGCGCAGGTCGAGGTCCAGTTCGCCCTTGATCAGGATGTTGAGCACCCCGATGGTGGCACGACGCAGCGCGAACGGGTCCTTGGCGCCGGTCGGACGCTGACCGATGCCGAAGATGCCGGTCAGGGTGTCGAGACGGTCCGCCAGGGCGATCGCCATGCCGGCCTTGGTCGCGGGAATCGCATCGCCGGCGAAGCGCGGCAGATACTGTTCTTCCAGCGCACGCGCGACGGTGGCATCTTCGCCATCGTGACGGGCGTAGTAGTGGCCCATGATGCCCTGCAGTTCCGGGAACTCCAGCACCATCTCGGTGACCAGGTCGGTCTTGGCCAGCTGTGCGGCGCGTGCGGCGTGCTCGACATCGGCACCGATGCGTTCCGCGATGTGGCGGGCCACGGCTTCGCTGCGACGGGCCTTCTCGGCCATGCTGCCCAGCTTCTGCTGGAAGACGACGCTCTCGAGCTTCTCGCGACGCGATTCCAGCGTGCTGCGCAGGTCGGTCTCGTAGAAGAAGGCGGCATCGCCCAGACGCGGACGAATCACCTTCTCGTTACCGGAGATGACCTGTTGCGGGTCCTTGCTCTCGATATTGGAGATGGTGATGAAGGCCGGCTTGAGCTTGCCGTCGTTGTCCAGCAGGTGGAAGTACTTCTGGTTGGCCTTCATGGAGGAGATCAGACACTCCGCCGGCACTTCCAGGAAGCGCTCATCGAAGGTGCCCGTCAGTGCGACCGGCCATTCCACGAGACCATTGACCTCGTTGAGGAGGGCTTCCTCGATGACGGCATTGGCGCCATAGACTTCCGCCTCGGCCTGGACCTGTTCGCGGATGCGCTCACGGCGTACTTCACGGTTGGCCAGCACGCGGGCATCTTCCAGCGCGTCGAGGTAGTCCTCGGCGTGCGCCAGCGTGATGGCCTGCGGGGCATGGAAGCGATGACCGAAGGTGGTGCGGCCTGCCTCGAGGCCCAGCACGCTGGCCTCGATCACTTCGCTGCCGTACAGCGCGACCAGCCAATGCACCGGACGAGAGAACTCGATGCGTGAGGCACCCCAGCGCATGTTCTTCGGCACCGGCAGGCGAGCGACGACCTGTTCCAGCATGGCCGGCAGCAGGGCGGAAAGATGCTCGCCCGGCTGGGTATGACGATAGCCGAGCCAGGTGCCCTTGTCGGTTTCCAGCTCGATCAGATCACTGACCTCGACACCGCAGGAGCGAGCGAAGCCCTGCACGGCGCGGGTCGGCTCACCATCCTTGAAGGCCGCAGCCTTGGCCGGGCCACGCTTCTCGATCTCGCGGTCCGGTTGACGCTCGGCCAGCGACTCGATCATCACCGCCAGACGACGTGGTGTGGCGTAGGCGCGGACCTGACCGAAGGCGACTTCGGCCTCACGCAAGCCATCGGCCAGGCCATTGGCCAGGCCGTCGGCGAGTGCATCGATGGCACCCGGCGGCAGTTCTTCGCAGCCCAGTTCGATCAGCAGGGTATTCACGGAGGTCATGCTGACGCGTCTCCCTCGGTAGTGGTGTCATCGGCGGCGAGCAGCTCGTCACGCAGTGCCTGTGGTGCCAGCGGGAAGCCAGCGGCCTTGCGCGAGTCGTAATAGGCGTGGGCCACGTCGCGGGCGAGGGTGCGCACGCGCAGGATGTAACGCTGACGCTCGGTGACGGAGATGGCGTGACGCGCATCCAGCAGGTTGAAGGTGTGGGAGGCCTTCAGCACCTGCTCATAGGCCGGCAGCGGCAGGTTGGCCGCCAGCAGCTTCTGACATTCGCTCTCGCAGTGATCGAAGGCAGCGAACAGCTCCGGCACGGCAGCGTGCTCGAAGTTGTAGGCGGACTGCTCCTTCTCGTTCTGCAGGAAGACATCGCCGTAGGTGACCACGGAGCCGTCCGGTGCGGTGGTCCAGATCAGGTCGTAGACGCTGTCCACGTCCTGCAGGTACATCGCGATGCGCTCGAGACCGTAGGTCAGCTCGCCGGTGACCGGGAAGCACTCGATGCCGCCTGCCTGCTGGAAGTAGGTGAACTGGGTCACTTCCATGCCGTTGAGCCACATTTCCCAGCCAAGTCCCCAGGCGCCCAGCGTCGGGGATTCCCAGTTGTCCTCGACGAAGCGGATGTCGTGGACCAGCGGGTCAATGCCCAGACGCTCCAGCGAGCCCAGATAGAGCTCCTGCAGGTTGGCCGGTGACGGCTTCATCACCACCTGGAACTGGTAGTAGTGCTGCAGGCGATTGGGATTTTCGCCGTAGCGGCCGTCGGTGGGACGGCGGGAAGGCTGCACATAGGCAGCGTTCCAGGTTTCAGGACCGATGGAGCGCAGGAAGGTCGCCGGGTGGAAAGTCCCCGCGCCAACCTCCATATCCAATGGCTGCAGGATGATGCAACCCTGTTCGGCCCAGTATTGCTGCAGGGCCAGAATCAGGCCCTGGAAGGTTTTCACGTCTGGCTGTGTCATTGGTGAAGCCCGTTGGCCCATGAATTCGAGAACTGCCAAGTATACAATCCCCGCTTATCGGGTTATAGGCCGCAGACGTAACCGAGTGCGTGCCATTTCCAAATTCTGATGCGTCGCGTCCCTGCACGCGCGTATTGCCTACAAGCCTCTGAGAGGCTATGGGAGCTCAAATGATCGTCGTTACCGGAGGCGCCGGCTTCATCGGTGCCAATATCGTCAAGGCACTCAATGATCGCGGCCGTACCGATATCCTGGTGGTGGATGACCTGAGTGACGGCACCAAGTTCGTCAATCTGGCGGATCTGACCATTGCCGACTATCTCGACAAGGACGATTTCCTGATTCGCGTCCAGTCGAGCCTGATGGGTGAGTATGCCGAGCTGCCGAAGATCGAGGCGATCTTCCACGAGGGCGCCTGCTCCGATACCACCGAGTGGGACGGCCAGTTCATGCTCGAGAACAACTTCGAGTACTCCAAGGTGCTGCTCAACTTCTGTGAGGCGAATCAGATTCCCTTCCTCTACGCGAGCTCCGCGGCGACCTATGGCGACAGCCAGGTCTTCAAGGAAACACCGGAGTTCGAAGGGCCGCTCAACGTCTACGGCTACTCCAAGCTGCTGTTTGATCAGCACGTGCGCCAGCGTTGGGACAGCCTGACCACCCAGGTGGTCGGCTTCCGCTATTTCAATGTCTATGGCCCGCGTGAGCAGCACAAGGGCAAGATGGCCAGCGTCGCCTACCACCATCACACCCAGGTGAAGGCGGGCGAGAACCCGAAGCTGTTCGGCGCCTACGATGGCTATGAAGCCGGCATGCAGAGCCGTGACTTCGTCTACGTCGGTGATGTGGTCGACGTCAATCTGTGGTTCCTCGATCACCCGGAAGCCTCCGGCATCTTCAACCTGGGCACCGGCCGTGCCGAGCCGTTCAAGGCGATCGCCGAGACCGTCATCGAGTACTACGAGAAGGGCGAGATCGAGTACATCGACTTCCCGGAAAACCTCAAGGGCCGCTACCAGAGCTTCACGCGTGCCGACATCGGCAAGCTGCGCAAGGCCGGCTGCAACGTCGAGTTCAAGACCGTTGCCCAGGGCACTCGCGCCTATCTCGAATGGCTGAATCGCTGAGTCTGAGCACGTGTGGACTGAGCACGTGTGGACTGAGGGTAAGCGCGTGTGGAATGAGCATGGGCGCCTGCATCGCAAGTGCGATGGGGCAGGGCAAGCGCATCCGCAAAGAGGGTTGGCCGTGAAGAGGAGCAAGGCATGAGTGAGCGCATTCTGGTGGTCGGGCCCAGCTGGGTCGGCGACATGGTGATGGCGCAGAGCCTGTTCATGACGTTGAAGCAGCGCTCGCCCGGCTGCCGGATCAGTGTGCTGGCGCCCGCCTGGTCGCAACCGATCATCGAGCGCATGCCCGAGGTCGAGGAAGCGCTGGCACTGCCGGCGGGGCATGGCGACTTCGCCCTCAAGGCGCGCTGGCGACTGGGGCGCTCGCTGCGCGGGCGTTTCGATCGCGCCATCGTGCTGCCGCGCTCCTGGAAGTCGGCGCTGGTGCCATTCTTCGCGCGTATTCCAGTGCGGGTCGGCTTCACCGGTGAGCAGCGCCACGGCCTGCTCACCGAGTGCCGCAAGCTCGACAAGTCGATTCTCGATCAGACCGTCAAGCGCTTCACCTCACTGGGCCTGCCGCTGGACGAGGCCAACCCGCCGCAGCGCATCCCCGAACCCTGTCTCGTCACCGACAGCGCCAATCAGCGGCGTCTGCGCGAGGAGCTGGGCCTGAGTGCGCCACCGGCCCCCATCATCGGCATGATGCCGGGCGCGGAATACGGGCCGGCCAAGCAGTGGCCACTGGCGCACTTTCGCGAGCTTGCCGAGTCACTGACGCAGGCCGGGGCGGAGGTGCGTATCTTTGGCGGTCCCAAGGATGTGGCGGCCGGTGAGGAGATTGCCCAGGGGCTGGCCGGCGTCCACAACCTGTGTGGCAAGACGCGACTGGCGGATGCGGTGGATCTGATCGCCGAGTGTCGGGAAGTGGTCAGCAATGATTCCGGCCTGATGCATGTGGCGGCCGCGGTAGGGGCCCGTATCCAGGGCATCTACGGCTCCTCGTCACCACATTACACGCCACCGCTGACGGCCAATCGCGAGATTCACTGGCTGGCGCTGGAGTGCTCACCGTGTTTCAAGCGCGTCTGTCCGTTGGGGCATACCAACTGCCTGAATCACATCGCGCCTGAGCGATTGCTGACGGCGATCGCGCTGGATGAGGATGAGCGGTGAGCTTGCCGAAGAATCGTACGACGGATGATCTGATCCATCCGCGGATGCGCGGGGCGATGACGCGTGCACAGCGTATCGAGGCGTGGCGTGCCTGGTGTGAGCAGCACCTGGTACTGCCGTTCAGCCGGGCATGGCTGGTGCGCTGGTGCCGGCATCGCTCGCGCCATCAGGGGCTTGAGCAGCGTGGCTTGCCGCGACATGCCGTGGAAGACGTGATGGGACCAGAGGCGCTGACACTGTGGATCAATCCGCGTGAACTGGTGCGCGACGTCAACTTCGGGCGTGACAAGCGCAAGCGGCCTTCCTCGAATGCCTTCATCTGGGAGGGTGACTGGGACCTGCGGCGTGGCGCCTTCCGCTTCGGCTCACGCTCGCGCCTGATGCGTGACCTGATCGAGCATGGTGATGATCTGACGGTGACCGAGCGTTATCAGCAGCTCAAGGCCTTGCTGGAGGCGGGCAAGCCCTGGGCATCGCCGCGTGATGGCCTGCTGATGGACAGTGAGGAACAGATTCTCGGTTACCTGCGCTGTTATCGCGGTTATCTGCAGGACATGGCCGCCAATGGCTTCCGCCAGGGCATCACCAAGGATGAGATGGGCGTCGCGGTGACGCGTGATGGCCGTCTGCTCAAGATCAATCGTGGCCTGCATCGCCTGGCGATGGCGCAGCAGGTGGGAGTGCCCCGCGTGCCTGTCGTCATCAAGGCGGTACATCGTGAGTTCTGGGACAAGGTGACCGCCGGTGCCGAAGGTGATGAGGCTCTGCGGCGTCTGCAGGCTGCGCTGCAAGAGTGTCGTCCCGAAAGCGAACCCGGCCCGCTGGACCCCAAGACCTATCCCGTGCTGGGAGTGGATGAGGGGTGGCCGGATCTGCGTGGACTCGAGGATGCAAATTCCGGCAGTTGAGCCGATAACCTGTTGTTTATAAAAACGAAAAAGCCCTGTTTCATCGTGATGTTTCACATGAAACAGGGCTTTTTCGTTCTCTCTGTTCGAGCGACAGCAGGTACTTGGGCGACAGGTACCTGGGCGATAGATGCCTGGGCGATAGATGCCTGAGGCGAGAAGCGGTCTAGCGTGCCAGTCGCTGATAAAGCCCCAGATAGGCCTCGCCCATGGCGCTGGGGGTGAAGCGTGCCAGATGCGCCCGCGCGCCCGCGACCAGCCGCTCTCGACGTGGTGCGTCATCGCCGAGTGCCACGATGGCGGCAGCCAGCGCGGGTGCATTGCCGGTGGGCACCAGCACGCCGGTGGCATCGTCATGCACGATATCGGGGATGCCATCCACCTCGCTTGCGATGATCGGGACGCCGTGGTCCATCACGTCGAGCAGGATCGAGCCAAGTCCTTCATTGCGTGACGGGAAGGCGAACAGATCGAAGGCTTCCAGATAGTCGCCGACATTGGTGTGGAAGCCCTCCCAGACAAGATTGTCCAGATCGGCGCTCTCCGCCTTGAAGGCGGCTTCATCCTCTCCCGCGCCCAGGCAGACGAACAGCAGCTGCGGGTGACTGTCGCGCAGCTGACGGGCCGCCTCGATCAGCACTCGCTGGCCCTTGTGGCGGTCCACCAGCGCGCCGACATGCCCGACGACGAAGCGACCCCCGGCGGGCGTATTGCCGAAGCGCTCCCGCAGTCTGCCCACGGCTGTCTCATCGCTGGGCAGGTGGGCGAGGGTGCTGGGAATCAGAGCCGTCTCCCCCCACTGGCGCTCACGCAGGTGTGACTCGATCACCGAGGAAATCGCCACCCGGCGGGCGGCGGCGCGATAGGTCAGACGATTGAACCACTTGTCCTTCACCGGCTGAGGCACCCGGCGGGTCAGCAGATAAGGCGTGCCGGTGAGGCGCTGATGCAGCCACGCCCAGTGCACGGCCTTGGCTTCGTGAGCATGCACGATATCGGCGCGAGGCTGACCGAGATGGCCCCTGAAGCGCCCGTGGATCTCGATCACGTCCACCGTGACGGCAAGCTCAAGCGCCGCCAGTTCGGTGATCAATGGCGAGCCTTGCAGGCACACCAGCGACTGACGGATCGGCGCGCCGGCTTCGCCGTTCTCTCCCGGGCTGGCGCGTCGCGCCAGGTCCGCGATCAGGTTGAGCGTCTGGCGTTCACCACCGCGAAAGCCGCGGGCCAGATTGACGTGGCGCACGTGCAGCGGCCGAGACGGAGCTTGCGACGCCGCCTGCTCACAAGCAGAGGTCATGGTCACCATACCTTGTTGAAGTCTTCCGCCTCACGCACCTTGGCGTCGCGCTGGAATTCCAGCAGCTTGGCGTATTTCAGGTAGGCATTGACGCTGGCGGACAGCGCCACCGAGAAGCCATCGACGCCATCGCGGAAGCCGGCCTGGAAGACGAACTTGCGCATGAAGGCATTGCTGGCATGCAGGAAGGGCGTGAAGGCGTTGGCGCGTTTTCCCTTCTGATACATGATCTTGGCGGCGCGATTCGAGAAGCGGCCACTGGCCTTGACGAACAGCTCACCCAGATTGGCGAAGCTGTAATGCTCGAGGTCCGCATCCAGCTCGCAGGGGTGGCTGGCCTGAACGGAGCTGTGCTGGCGCGAATCGCGGAAGGCGAGCTTCTCGCGGTCATACAGGCGCAGGCAGTAATCGGGGTACCAGCCGGCATGTCGCACCCAGCGTGAGCCGATGAAGTTGCGACGGCGTAGCGCGAAGCCGTCGTGGGGCGTGCTGTCGAGTGCCAGTTCCCGGATGGCGCTGACGGCGCCGTCGGTCAGGCGTTCATCGGCGTCCAGTGACAGCACCCAGCGGTGGCTGGCATAGCTCGGTCCGACGTTCTTCTGCGGCCCGTCGCCCAGATAGGGCTGGTCGATCACCACGGCGCCCATGGCGCGCGCCAGCTCGCAGGTGGCATCCGTGGAGCCGGAATCGACCACGATCAGCTCATCGCAGACCTGGGCCAGCGAGCGCAGGCAGTCCTCGATGTTGTGGGCTTCATTGAGAGTGATGACGCAGCCGGTGATGGGCACGGCGGTGCGCAGCTTGCCATCGGAAGGAGGGGCGGTCGGGGTGACGGCCGGGGCCTCGTCGCTCGGGTTCATGACGGTCTCTGTCTTGAGAGCGCCTGGCTCACGTGTGTGACAGGCGCCGATGGGACGCAGTGGCAGGCGGGAATCGGATGATGCGCCTGCCGACGATTCATGTCGCTATCGTACACTGCATGGGCACCGATGCCTGCAGGGCGATACGCTGAAGCGTCAGGCGTGATAGGCGCTGCGAATGGCGGCCAGGCACGTGGCATGGTGCCTCGGCGTGAAGCGCGCCAGCGAGCGCCCCAGGCGTGAGAGGTTGTTCTCGCGCCAGCGTGCGTCGGCGGGAGCCTCGTCATGCAGCTGGCAGCGATCGAGATCGATCACGTAGGCGCGTCCGCCTTCATCGACCAGCAGGTTGCGTGCGTTGAGATCGACATGCTCGAGCCCGGCGTCATGTACGGCGCGAATGGCGCGACCTGTCGTCTCCAGCACTGTCAGCAGGGATTCGGGCAGCTCGGCCCCGGCAGGCAGGCGCTGTGCTTCGAGGGCGATCAGATCATCGGCGAAGGCGCGCGCGCCGGGAATCAGTACCGTGATCAGGGCGGCCTCGTAGCTTAGGCCATGCCGCCATACGCAGGCGCCGACCGGCTCTGGCACCGGCAGCCCCTGGCGATGCAGCGTTTCCGTCAGGCGCAGCTCGGCGAAGGCGCGGGTGCGCTCAAGGCCGGTGTAGAGGTAGCGCTGACGAGCGATCTTCGCGATCAGCCCCCCGCGTCGATAGGGGCGCAGCGCCCAGCGTTGAGCCGGGGCGCCAGTGGCATGGACGGGGTGCAGCTCAGCGGGCAAACGACAGACATCGAGGAACAGACTCGCCCCGCGCCCCGGTGCTTCGCCGGTCACGGCGCCGTGTTCGCGCCAGAACGATGGCATGAACCAGTCCGGCGTCATTTGTGGCGCTGTTTCGCCATCATATAGAATGTGGGCATTCTCATTTCGGAAAACTGCCATCCGCATGAAGCATCCTCTCCCTGCCCAGCCCGCACATATCTGCGTGCTCCGGCTCTCCGCTCTCGGCGATGTCTGCAATCTTGTGCCAACGGTACGCGCCTTGCAGCGTCAGTGGCCTGAGGCCCGCATTACCTGGATCGTCGGCAAGGGGGAGCACAGTCTACTGTCCGGCCTGACCGGGGTCGAGTTCGTGGTCTACGACAAGTCCACCGGCCTTGCGGGCATGCGCGCCATCTGGCGCCAGCTCAAGGACACGCACTTCGATGTGCTGTTGCACATGCAGCAGGCGCTGCGGGCCAGCGCCCTGTCGTTGGGCCTCAAGGCCCGAGTGCGCATCGGTTACGACCGTGCGCGCGCCAAGGACTGGCAGTACCTCTTTACCTCCCATCAGCTGACCCCGCGCGAGCGCGCTCACGTGCTGGAGTCGTTCATGGACTTCGCACGTGCCCTGGGTGTCGAGGACTGCCGGCTCGACTGGCGTCTCGATGTGCCGCCCGAGGCCTATGGTGAGGCGGCGCGCGTGACCGGTGAGGCGCCCTATCTCGTCATCAGTCCGTGTGCCAATCCGCGCCTGCGCAACTTCCGCAACTGGTCGGCCGAGGGCTATGCGGCGGTCGTCGATCATGCCTGGCAGCAATACGGCATCCGCAGCGTGATGACCGGCGGCGGCAGCCCGCAGGAACGCGAGATGGGCGCGCGCATCAAGGCGCTGGTCAGTGAAGGCGCGGTCATCGATGCCATCGGTGGTACCTCGCTCAAGGGCCTGCTGGCGCTGATCGATCGCGCCGTCGCGGTGATCGCGCCGGACTCCGGCCCCGTGCATATGGGCAATGCGCTCAATACACCGGTGATCGGCCTGTACGCCACCACCAACCCCGAGCGTGCGGCGCCCTATTGCTGGCAGCATCTGGTGGTCAATCGCTATCCGGATGCGGTGGAAACCTATCTGCACAAGCAGATGGACGAGATCCACTGGGGCCAGCGCGTACGCCATCAGGACGCCATGAGCCTGATCCGCGCCGAGGATGTCATCGCGCGCCTCGCTGAGCTGCTGGCGGACACCGATGGCGTCATTCGCGGCCAGAGTTGCGAACGTCTGCCGGTCGCGGCTGTCTCGTCTACTGACATCTCTTCTTCTGAATTTCCCTCTGCACGCGGAGACGCCTGATGAAGCTTGATCTGACTGCGCTTGAACAGGCTCGCCTGCTGGTCGTGGGTGATGTGATGCTCGACCGCTACTGGCACGGTGGCACCTCACGCATCTCGCCGGAAGCCCCGGTGCCGGTGGTGCGCGTCGGCGAGAGTGAAGACCGCCCGGGCGGTGCCGCCAACGTCGCGCTCAACATCGCGTCGCTCGGTGCGCATGCCACTCTCGCCGGTGTGGTCGGTCAGGATGACAACGCCGCCATCCTGACCCGCGCACTGGAAAACGCCAATGTCATCACGCGCTTCCAGGCCAGTGACAGCGTGCCGACCATCACCAAGCTGCGCGTGATGAGCCGCAATCAGCAGCTGCTGCGCCTTGATTTCGAGGAGCCGCTGCACGAGGTGGATACCAGCGCGCTGGTGCGCCAGGTCGAGGCCGAGCTGGCTGCGAGTGGCGTGATGATTCTCTCCGACTACGGCAAGGGCTCGCTGAATCAGGTCGAGGTGCTGATCGCCGCGGCGCGCGCGGCGGGCAAGCGTGTGCTGGTCGACCCCAAGGGCAGTGATTTCTCGCGCTATCGTGGCGCCAGCATCATCACGCCCAATCTGACCGAATTCGAGACCATCGTCGGGCCATGCCGCAGCGATGAGGAACTGGCCGAGAAGGGTGAGGCGCTGCGTGCCGAGCTCGAGCTGGAAGCCCTGCTGGTGACGCGTAGCGAGAAGGGCATGACCTTGATCCGCGAGGGCCATCAGCCGCTGCATCTGCCGACGCATGCGCGTGAGGTCTATGACGTCACCGGTGCCGGTGACACCGTGATCGGCGTGCTGGGTCTGGCGCTGGCGGCTGGCCATGCCTTCCCGGAGGCCGTGATGCTGGCCAATCTGGCCGCAGGCCTGGTCGTCGCCAAGCCGGGCACCGCGACCCTGTCGGTCGCCGAGCTCTACACCGCGCTGCATGGTGACAAGCTGGCGGAATTCGGCGTGATCCAGGAGTCCGCGCTCATCCCGGCAGTGAAGGCCGCTCAGGCACGCGGCGAGCGCGTGGTGATGACCAATGGCTGCTTCGACATCCTGCATGCCGGTCATGTGGCCTACCTGCAGGAGGCGGCACGTCAGGGCGACCGTCTGATCGTGGCGGTCAATGACGATGCCTCGGTGGCACGCCTCAAGGGGCCGACGCGTCCGATCAACCCGGTACTGCGTCGCATGCAGGTGCTGGCGGGCCTCGGCGCGGTCGCCTGGGTCGTGCCCTTCAGCGAAGACACCCCGGCACGCCTGATTGAGGCCGTGCTGCCGGATGTGCTGGTCAAGGGCGGTGACTATCGTCCCGAAGAGATCGCCGGGGGCGAGGCGGTGATCGCCAACGGTGGCGAGGTGCGTGTGCTCGGTTTCGAGGATGGCGTCTCCACCACGGCGATGATCGCCACCATTCTTGATCGCGAGGACTAGGCGTGAGCCTTGCCCGTGGCCTCTACAGCACCGCACTGACCCTGCTGTCTCCCCTCATCTGGCAGCGGGTCTGGCGCGAGCACGATGATCGGCACTCGCGCCTGGAGCGGCTGGGCATCCTCCCTGCCACGCCTGCCGCCGCGCCGGACCGCGAGCGCCCCATCTGGCTGCATGCGGCCTCGTTGGGCGAGATGGTCATGATGGCCAGCGCCATCGAGGCGTTGCGGCGCCGCTATCCCCTCCGCCCGCTGATCGTGACCACCATGACCGCGACGGGGGCTGCCCAGGCGGCTCGCCTGTTGCACACGCCTGAGGGAACGCCCGAGCTTGCCCCTGCGCGGCATCATTATCTGCCACTGGACTTTCCCTGCAGCGCACGTCGCTTCGTGTCTCGCCTGCGGCCGGCCCTGGTCGTGCTGGTGGAAACCGAGCTGTGGCCGAATCTGATCGCAAGCTGTGCGCGCCAGAGGATACCCGTGAGCGTGGTCAATGCGCGGCTGTCACCGCGCGCCTTCACACGCTACCGCAAGGTCGGGGCCTTGATGCGCGAGACGTTGTCGCAGGTGAGCGCGCTGACGGCCAAGGCGCCGGAAGATCTCGAGCGTTTCATCGCGCTTGGGCTTCCTGCGGCGCGGGGGAAGACGGTCGGTTCACTCAAGTTCGAGCTCGAGATATCGCCACAGGCCGTCGCGGCAGGCAAGGGACTGCGCGAGCAGTTCCAGGGGCGGCGGGTGTGGATCGCCGCCTCGACACACGAGGGGGAAGATGCCCTGATGCTGGATGCCCACGCAGCCGTGCGTGCTCGGCATCCTGATGCCTTGCTGCTGCTGGTGCCGCGCCATCCGCAACGCTTCGAGACGGTCGCCGCACAGAGTGCGAGCTGGTGTGAGTCACGCGGGGAAACCTGCCTGCGTCGCAGCCACATGCATGCGGAAAGCCGCCTCGAGCAGAGCCGTCTGTCGGTGCTGGTCGGCGATAGCCTGGGCGAGCTGCTCGCCCTGTATGCGGCGAGCGATGTCGCCTTCGTCGGCGGCAGCCTGGTGCCCATCGGCGGGCATAATCTGCTCGAACCGGCCGCGCTTGGGCTGCCACTGTTGAGTGGCCCATCGCTTGAGAACTTCAGTGAGATCGCCGAGGTGATGACGGCGGAAGGAGCTCTGCAGGTCGTCGATGATGCCGAGGCGCTGGCCGAGGCCGTCATCACACTGCTGGAAGATGAGTCGCAGCGCCAACGGGCAGGGCAGGCGGCGCGTGAACGGGTAGCCCGCAATCGCGGGGCGCTGGCAGGGACACTGCAGCAGCTGGAAGACCTGTTGCCGAGCTGAGCCGACGAGAGACGGAGGTGAGCTCGCCATGCCGATTTCGGTCGTGGGGGATGCACGCCACTGGGGCATCAATGGGAAGATCATGCGCAGAAACGCCGCACCATCGTGCGGCGTTTCTGCGTATGGACCTCGCGTGGGGCGAGGTCAGCGCTCACTCACCGAAGCGCAGGCCCTGTCTCAGCACTCGATGAGCTGCGCCGTCACGCCCATGTCGGCATCCAGACCCTCCAGGCAATCGCGCGCTGCGGCGCTGGCATTGCTGATCACCACATCGAAGCTTTCCAGTGGCGCGATGAAGGCCGGGCGTACCATCTCGAACTTGCGGGCATCGATGATCAGGAAGCGCTGCATGGCGCTTTCCAGCGCGGCCTGCTTGGCCGCCACCTCATGAAAGTGGAAGCAGCTGACGCCGCGCTCGGCGTGCACGCCACCGGCCGAGAGAAATGCCTTGTTGATGCCCAGACGGCGAATGGCTTCCGGCATGTCGGTGGCGGTAAAGGACTGGGTGGCCGGATGAAACAGTCCGCCCAGCATGACCAGTCGCACGCCGGGCAGGTGGCCGACGGCATTGGCGACATTCAGGGCGCAGGTCACCAGGGTCAGTGTCATCTGACGATCCAGTGCCGCGGCCAGGTGGACCAGGGTCGTCCCGCAATCCACGTACAGGGTATCGCCGTCCTCGATGTGACTGGCCAGTCGCTGGCACAACGCTTGCTTGATAGGAGCGCTGGCATCGATCTCGCGGTCGAGGCGATAGACGCTGCTGGCGGAAGATTCCGCCAGCAGCAGGCGTCCCCCCAGTATCTCCAACAGCCCGTTGCTGTGAGTGACATCACGGCGAATCGTCATCTCGGACACGCCGCAGAGCTGCGCGGCGTCGCTGAGCTGCAGTGGGCTGCCCTCGCGCAGGATGGCCTGCAAGCGGTCAAGGCGTGCAGCGCTTTGGTTGTTCATGCGGCAGGGTCCTTTTTTGCCGATGGCGGTGAGAAAGCGTTGGAGAAGCCAACATGCCCTCGGGTCATGGTGTGATGATAACTCACTGACTGGCAGGGATAACTTTTCTCGCGTGAGAGATCCGCGCGGGCGTTGCAGGAAAGCAAGGCCCGAATCGCTCAAGCGTTTGCATTGACTCCTTGGTCAGATTGTGACTCTTTTAACATGCTGAGAAAAAATCATAACACCGTGTCCCGTTGAGAATCGCGGCGACATCGCGCACAAGCGCATTCCATAACAAGCACAAGAACACATCAGGACCTTCCCAATGAATCCCCTCATGAGTCTGGTCGGGATGGCATCGCTCATCCTCATCGCCGTGGCGTTGTCATCGAATCGACGCGCTATCCGCCTGCGCACCGTCGGGGGTGCCTTTGCCATCCAGTTGGCCATCGGTGCCTTCGTGCTCTACACCTCCTTCGGCCAGGGTGTGCTGGCCGGTGTCTCAGGCGCCGTCAGTCAGGTCGTCAATTATGCCGATCAAGGCATCAGCTTCCTGTTCGGCAGTCTGGCCAATCCGGGCAGCGGTGTCGGCTTCATCTTCGCCATCAAGGTGCTGCCGATCATCATCTTCTTCTCGTCGCTGATCGCGGTGCTCTACTACCTCGGCATCATGCAGTGGGTGATTCGCCTGCTGGGGGGCGGCCTGCAGCGCGTGCTGGGAACGTCGCGCACGGAATCCCTCTCCGCGACCGCCAACATCTTCGTCGGACAGACGGAGGCACCGCTGGTGGTCAAGCCCTATCTGGCGAGCATGACGCGTTCCGAGCTGTTCGCCGTGATGTGTGGTGGTCTGGCATCCGTCGCCGGCTCCGTACTGGGTGGCTACGCGGCGCTGGGCATCCCGATGGAGTATCTGGTGGCGGCGTCCTTCATGGCAGCGCCCGGCGGCTTGCTGTTTGCCAAGCTTCTGTTCCCGGAGACTGACAAGCCGGATGACTCGATCGCCGTGGCGGATGCCTCGCTCAAGGATGACGACGCACCGTCCAACGTGCTGGACGCTGCGGCATCCGGTGCGTCTTCCGGCCTGAAACTGGCCGCCAATGTCGGCGCGATGCTGCTGGCCTTCATCGCCTTGATCGGGCTGATCAACGGCATTCTCGGTGGTGTCGGCGGCTGGTTCGGCATGGACACACTGAGTCTCGACATGATTCTCGGCTGGCTCTTCGCGCCGTTGGCCTTCCTGTTGGGCGTGCCATGGAGCGAGGCGACGCTGGCGGGGTCCTTCATCGGTCAGAAGCTGGTGGTGAACGAGTTCGTCGCCTACATCAATCTGGCGCCCTACCTGAGTGGCGACAGTCTCGTGGCCGCCACGGGTGCGGTGATGACGCCCTACACCATGGCTGTGCTGTCCTTCGCGCTGTGCGGCTTCGCCAACCTGTCGTCCATCGCCATTCTGCTCGGCGGGTTGGGCAGCCTGGCCCCGACGCGCCGGCATGAGATCGCCAGTCTGGGTCTCAAGGCGGTACTGGCCGGTACGCTTTCCAATCTGATGTCGGCGGCGATCGCCGGCTTCTTCCTGGCGCTGGCGGCCTGATCGGGATGTCGCCCATCTCACAGTGGATGGGCGATTCGAAGAGGTGTCGCCTTCGGTGTGTAAATGTTCACAAACCGGCCGTTGGTGACAGGGAAATCCGCCAAACGTCGCCCTATCGTTTTTGCGAGGAAGTGCTAACATCGCGCCCTTTGCAAATCCGGCGCAGCCCGACGACGAAGCGGGCGGCATGGGGCGACGCTGATGGCAGACGTCGTTCATGACGGGCAATAACCACAACAATTCAGAACAGTTGATTACTCAAGACAGGATCATTTCGCGATGACTATGCTCAAGACCGTCGCGGCCAGTGCACTGGCCGCCACTACCCTCCTGACGGCTGCCGCGCCAGCCCAGGCCACCGATTTCAATGGCGACATCCACGCCAATGACTACAAGTGGCTGACCTTCAATCTGATGCGCAGCGAGGACAACCGTCTGCCGTTCCGCAACAGTGAAGATACCTATCTGGAAATGGAATTCGGAGGCCGTTCGGGCATCGTCGATCTCTACGGCTATGTCGATTTCTTCGACATCTTCGATGACAGCTCGGATGACCTCAATGGCGGCGACAACTTCTTCGCCAAGCTGGCCCCGCGCTTCTCGCTGGACGCCATGACCGGTCACGACCTGTCCTTCGGCCCGGTGGACGAGCTTTACATCGCCACCGTCACCAACATCGGTGACAACGGCGCATTCGGCGGTCTGTGGGAGCACTATGTCGGTCTGGGCAGCGATGTGCAGGTGCCATGGTTCGGCAAGATGGGCTTCAACCTCTACGCCCGCTACGTGCGTGAGAACTACGGCGGTGAAGACGAGAGCAAGTGGGACGGCTACATGGCGTCCACCAACTGGTTCAAGCCGTTCGTCAACTTCGAGGACGGTAGCTTCATCGCCTATCAGGGCTATCTGGACTACAAGTTCGATGCCGATGAAGTGGGCAGCCAGGACGGTCGCAGCATCAACAGCATGGAGTGGTTCAACGGCATCTACTACCACACCCAGCGTTTCGCGGTGGGTTACGGCCTGAAGTACTACAACAACATGGCGTTCTTCACCGATGGCTCCACCGCCACCGGCGTGCGTCAGGACACCACCGGCTTCGGCAACTACTTCAGCATCAACTACAAGTTCTGATCACCGCTTCGCTCTCGATGAGCGACCGGCGCGCAAACAGAAACGGGAAGCCCCTCAGGGCTTCCCGTTTTTCGTCTGGCTGCTCTGGCGTCTGACACCTGGAAGCTGACACCTGCTGACTAGCGGAACTCGACCTCGCTGACTTCTACGCGCACCAGCTGGCGGGACCAGCTGCCGTCCGGCAGGGCGATGCGCACGCTGCGTCCCTCACGGGTCTGGCCGGGGCGCAGGTAGGTCTCGGGCAGCCGATACTCGCCGACCCACAGCGGCGCCTCGCGCGTCGCCAGCAGACGGCCATCGTCGCCATATAGACGCAGTCTTGCCCGGGTGGCGATGACGTTCTGCCCGGCGGTGTTCTGGATCTCGAAGCGCAGCACGGCGTCGCCATCGTCGATGTCCACGGCGGTCAGCCGTGCGACGACCCCATCACGATGTCCCTCGCTCAGCAGCGTCGGATTGGCCAGTGCGCTGGCATTGAGGCGTGCCTGGGCCGGAGCCGGAGCCGGAGCAGAGACGTTGGCGCGGGCCGGCACTGGTTGCCCTGCATCGCCAGCGGCGGGCGTATTCGCGGGTACCACCGGCAGGGCGGACGAGGTGGGTATCGTCGCGCTGCCGAGCGTCGAGCGTGGGCTCTGCTCGTCGGAGACTTCCAGCAGATACTCCCAGCTGTGGTCCGGCTTGAGCAGCACCTTGACGCCACTATCCAGCGTGATGGTCGTCGGAGAGCTGATCGGCAGGCTGTCTGCCATCAGCACCGGGCTGAGCAGGGCAGCGGCCAGAAGCGACAGGCCTCGGGTGCCAAGGTGGCGCGTGATCTTCCATGTCATCAGGCGAGCCTCCTCAGGCAGTGATGCGCTCGACACCTGTCTCGCGACCGACCAGCAGTACATCGGCGCCACGGGCGGCGAACAGACCATTGGTGACGACGCCGACGATGGCATTGATGCGGGCTTCCATGGTGATCGGGTCTTCGATCAGGAAGTTGTAGCAATCGAGGATGCGGTTGCCGTTGTCCGTCAGAACGCCTTCACGATAGACCGGGTCCGCGCCCAGCTTGACCAGTTCGCGCGCGACGTAGGAACGTGCCATCGGAATGACTTCCACCGGCAGCGGGAAGCCACCGAGGATGTCGACCTGCTTCGAGCCATCGGCGATGCACACGAAACGCTCAGCGCAGGCCGCGACGATCTTCTCGCGGGTCAGCGCCGCACCACCGCCCTTGATCATCGCCAGACGCGGATCGATCTCGTCGGCACCATCCACGTACACCGGCACGGTGCCCACATGGTTGAGCTCGTAGACGTCGATGCCGTGGCCCTTGAGGCGCTGGGCAGTGGCTTCGGAGCTGGCGACGGCGCCGGCAAAGTCGTGGCGAACCTCCGCCAGAGCATCGATGAACAGGTTGGCGGTGGAGCCGGTGCCGACGCCGATGATGGTGTCGCGGTTCAGCAGCGGGCGGATCTCATCAAGGGCAGCGCGGGCCACGGCTTGCTTCAGCTCATCCTGGGTCATGTCATACCTCGGGTCGGTGGGGCAGGGGTGGAGAGTGGCGGTCATCGCGTCGGCAAGGGTGCCTGGCGCGTATCCCGACGTGTCTGTGCCTCATGCTGCTGCACGGCAACCAGATGCGCAGACAGGAAGCGAGTCGGGCGACGCAACGCGAGAAAACGCCACATTATAACGGCAAACGTCGCGATGGCGCTGGACGCTCTCGCCGGCGGTCTGATAACAATGGGGGTTCGGTCGCACCCATGCGGCCCGCGCTGCGACACATCAGGACATTCCTATAATGCTCGAACACTACGTCAAGAAAATCCTGTCGGCTCGTGTCTATGAAGCCGCCCATGAAACCCCGCTCTCGTCAGCCCCGATGCTGTCACGTCGTTTCAGCAACCAGATTTTCATCAAGCGGGAAGACCTGCAGCCCGTCTACTCCTTCAAGATTCGCGGCGCCTACAACAAGATGGCGCAGCTGAGCGATGAGCAGAAGGCCTGTGGCGTGATTGCCGCCTCGGCGGGCAACCATGCCCAGGGGCTGGCGATGGCAGCCAAGCTGATGGGCGTGAAGGCCGTCATCGTCATGCCGCGTATCACACCGGAGATCAAGGTGCAGGCGGTGCGTGAACGCGGCGCACGCGTGGTGCTCAAGGGCGATGCCTTTCCCGAGGCGCTCGCGCATGCCCAGGCATTGATGCAAGAACATGGCTACACCTTCATTCCGCCCTTCGATGACCCGGACGTGATCGCCGGGCAGGGGACGGTGGGCATGGAGATCCTGCGTCAGCACCCGGGCAAGATCGATGCGATCTTCGTGCCGGTGGGCGGCGGTGGCCTGATTGCCGGTGTCGCGGCCTACGTGAAGTATCTGCGTCCGGACATTCGTGTCATCGGTGTCGAGGCTGAGGATGCGGCCTGCCTCAAGGCGGCCATGGAGGCCGGCGAGCGTGTGGTGCTGGACCAGGTCGGCGTGTTCGCCGAGGGAGTGGCCGTGGCGCAGATCGGCGAGGCGCCGTTCGAGATCATCCGCCATACCGTCGATGAAGTGATCACCGTCAATACCGATGAGATGTGCGCGGCGGTCAAGGATATCTTCGAGGACACGCGCGCCGTGTCAGAGACCAGCGGCGCTCTGTCGCTGGCGGGCCTCAAGAAGTACATCCAGCAGACTGGCGCGGAAGGGCAGACGCTGGTCTGCATCAACTCCGGGGCCAATACCAACTTCGATCGCCTGCAGCACATCGCCGAGCGCACCGAGCTCGGCGAGCAGCGGGAAGCCATTCTGGCGGTCACCTTGCCGGAGCGCCCCGGGGCCTACAAGCAGTTCTGCAAGGTGATCGGCAAGCGCATGGTCACCGAGTTCAACTACCGCTATGCCAACCCGGAGGAGGCGCACGTCTTCGTCGGTGTTCAGGTCAAGCCGGGCGGGGAAGACCGCGCAGCGGTGGTCGAGAAGCTGCGTGAGGCGGGCTACGCGGTGGAGGATCTCACCGACAACGAGCTGGCCAAGCTGCACACGCGTCATCTGGTCGGGGGGCGCACCAGCAGCGACCTCGAGGAGGAGGTCTATCGCTTCGAGTTCCCGGAACGTCCTGGTGCCCTGATGAACTTCCTGACCCATCTGCCTGCGGACTGGAACATCTCGCTGTTCCACTATCGCAATCACGGCGCGTCCCATGGGCGAGTCCTGATCGGCATGCAGGTGCCCAATGGGGATCGCGCCGAGGTCGAGAAGTATTTCGCGGAGATCGGCTATCGCTTCTGGAAGGAAAGCGACAATCCGGCCTATCGCCTTTTCCTGTCATGATGTCGGCCATGCCTCGCCTGCCTGGATGAGGTCGCTCTGAATCAAGTGGGCATCAGGCGGATGGCATTCATGATTGGCAGTATGAAAAAGCCCCTGTTCTCGTCTGAGAGCAGGGGCTTTTCTCGTCATGATGGTGAATGGCATGACTGATGACTTGTACTCAGGTGTGGCGTCAGAGATATCGAACGTTGTTTTCCCTCCAGGCCTTGCCAGCCCTCGCCTGCAGCGCGAAATGCAAGCGTGGAAAAACGTTCATTCATACGGCTGCATGGTGATTGTCATACGCAGGTCAGATGCCTATCATCGTGGGCACTGTCAGGAAGACAGTCATCGACAACCGTCACGCGAAAGCCACTGACGATATAAGAAGAAGCCCGCTCTCATGAAACGCAAGCCCGATCTGGTCATGGCCCTGGTATTCATTTTCGGGATTGGTGTCGTCGCCACCGGCTACGCCCAGACCGTCATGGGTTCCTGAATCGTGCACTGCCGCCTTCGGGCGGCAGTGGCGTTTTCAGAGGGAGAGTCGTTCTCGCGCTCTGCCTTTCTGCCCTCTTTTCCCTCCCGCTCTTCTCCTTGATCTCCAGGCACGTCTGCTCCCCCTCAAGTCCGAGCACGCCCGCGACATGCTGGCGCCGTTGACCGCCCCTGCGTGACTGCCCTGCGTGAGCATCATGACGATGTGTTCCCATGCCTGCGGCCTGGGCGCACGATCTCGCGATCACTGACGATGGCATCCAGCGGTATGTCCCAGGCTTGTACCGGCAAGGCCGGCACCTTCTGACAGTGATGGGCGAGGCCGATCAACCTCGGTCTTGGCCCGGCGCGACGGGTGAAGGCGAAGCTGCGGTCATAGAAACCGCCCCCCATGCCGATCCGTGCGCCAGCCTCATCGAACCCCACCAGCGGCATCAGCACGATATCCAATGCCCAGGCCGGCAGGCGTCGGCCCTTGTGGGCTCCGAAGCGCGTGTCAGGTTCGGCGATGCCGAAGCGATTGCTCACCAGTGGGGTATGGTCGTCGTAGCGGACGAACCAGAGTGAGTTGACCGCGAAGGGTCGCAGGACCGGTAGATAGACGCGTGCTCCCCGACGTTGCAGCCATCGGCACAGACGGGTGGCGTCGATCTCGCCATCATTGGGCAGGTACAGGGCGATGTCCCGGGCACGCAGCAGTTCCGGCAGACGCTTCAGTCGTCGCAACAGGGCCTGCTCGGCATTACGGCGCTCGGGGGCCGTCAACTGGCGTCGCCGTTGGCGTAGCAAGCGTCTCAGGGCGCGGCGATCCGCAGTGGGGTGATCAAGCTCGCTGGACAATGGCCAGAGCGTGACATCACGTGAAAGCGAGGGAGGCGAATAGTGATTCGCGAGGGCGGCGCGAGCCGCAGGGGGTTTGAGCATGCCTGACATTCTCCGTCAGACAGGGTTCTCCAAGGTGCCGGTGTTACCGGGGGCCCTTGAACCCAGCGGTTCAAGGTGGGTAGTCCCGCGCAGCGCATCAGGCTTTCCGACGCACGGACATGCACACAGCACTGCGCAGTGGACTCCCTGGGAATAGCTTATAAGCTCGAGGGACATCGGCAACTGTCGTACACCCCAGAGAACTCCTTCAGTCTACCAAACCCCGTCTGCCGGCCCAAGGCTTAATCCTGTCGGGAACAGACTGTTGCTGAAATTTATCAGTTGTTTGATTCTCAAGCGTTTTTTGCTTCATCAGCACGCGCCTTCGCACGTTGGACAGACTCGGCTGGTACCTGCTTGAGGGCCGCATCCAGCTGGCGATCCAGCGCCGTGAGGCGTGTCTCGAAATCCTGCTGCATGGCGCGTTCGCTGTCGCGGCTGTTGATCAGTTCGTGAGAGATGTTGAGCGCGGCCATCAGGGCGACCTTGTCGGCACTGATGGTATTGCCACGTTGCTGGATGCCTTGCATGGCGAGATCCAGGTAGGCCGCCGCACGGGTCAAACCATCTTCCTCGCCGGGTTGGCAGCTGACGGTATAGCTGCGGCCGAGCAGGCTGATCTCGGTGGTATTGCGGGGAGTCGTGGAGTCGCTCATGTCAGTCCTCTCGGGCCATGTCCGGCGTCGTCCTGATTGACGGCGGCGTCCTTGACTGGGCGTCACCTCGCAGTGAGGACGGCAAGCCAGAAGGAGGGCCAGTGCGGTAAGATGGGGGCATTCTCGAGCCACTATAGAGAGCCGCTTCTGGAGGGTCAACGCGCTGCGCAGTGCGGCTGTCACCCAGCATGGCGCTCAGGGTTCGAGCGGTAATCGTCGATTGCCGATGCCTTTCTCACCGACTCAATGGACCCGCACCATGGCCATCATCAACGATACCTTCGACTTCTCTCTCGTCGCGGACCAGTTCCTGGTTCACGGCAGCCTGAACAACCCTTCCTTCCTTGATGGACAGCTGGTCGCTGCCCTGGCGATGGATGACATCAGCGCGGAAGACTGGTTGAGCCGCGTCTGTGCCGCATTGGGAGTGGAGCAACCGGCCACCCGTGAAGCGGGCGAGGTGTTCCTCAGCTGGCGCACGCGCAACCAGGAGCGCCTGGCGGCCAGCGAGATGAGCTTCGAGCCGCTGTTGCCGGACGACATGTTCTCCCTGGCCGAGCGTGGCCAGAGCCTGCGTGAGTGGACGCTGGGCTTCCAGGAAGAGCTGGCAGGCGTCGATGGCGAGGTCCGCAAGGGCTGGAGCCAGGCATTGCGTGATGCGCTGAGCGATGTCGAGGCCATCTCGAGCGGCCTGGCCAACGCCGAGGACCTGGATGACGACAATGCCGAGGACGAGGCGGATCTGTTCGCGCTGGCCGACCACGTGCGCATGGCGGCCCTGCTGCTGTATACCGAGCAGCACCCGGGCAACCCGGACGTCGAGAAGCCCAGTGACGATCAGTTGCCGGAAGGCGGACTTGAAGGCAGTCTCGGGGTCAGCTCGCGCAACGACACTCACTGAGTGAGGCAGATTGCCGCTCGCAATACCCGGCGGCCGACCCCATTTCGGGAAGGATTGTCCCTTCGGGAGCCTCGTCCTTTCCCGCCACATTCTGATTCGTGTCGGGCAGGCCATGACTTGCCTGCCCGACACGGACCCCGACGGAGAACGCCATGATCGTCCCTGAAATCCTGCCTGCGCCGGCGGCGCTGACTGCTGATGACTTCTCGGCGCGTCGCCAGCGTCTGATGACGCAGCTGCCTAGTGATGCCGCGGTACTGGTGTTGTCGTCCGGCCTGGCACAGCGCAATCGTGACAGTGGGTTCACCTTCCGTCAGAACAGTGACTTTCATTACCTGACCGGCTGGCCGGAACCGGAAGCGGCATTGTTGCTGTTGCCGGGGCGCGCGGAAGGCGAGAGCGTACTGTTCTGTCAGGAAAAGGATCCGCTGGCGGAAGCCTGGACCGGTATCCGTATCGGTGCCGAAGGGGCCGTGACGCAGGCGGGATTCGACCAGGCCTTCACCAATGATCAGCGTGAGGATGTCATGGCCGGTCTGCTGGATGGCCGTGGGCGTCTCTTCGTGCTGTTCGAGGACGACGAAGCCTTGGCGCTGGCGCAATCGCTGCGCGAGGAGCTGGCCGCGGCCGTGCGTCGTGGTGCCCGCCCGCCGGTCGCCTTTGAAGACCTCGCCCCGCTGTTGCATGAGCAGCGCCTGATCAAGGATGAGCGTGAGCTGGCGCTGATGCGTCACGCGGCGGAGATTTCCGCTCGCGCCCACATCCGTGCCATGCGGGCCAGCCGCCCCGGGCTGCACGAGTATCATCTGCAGGCCGAGATCGAGCATGAATTCCAGTGGCAGGGCGCCCCGGCACCCGCGTATACCAGCATCGTCGGTGGTGGCGTGAATGCCTGCGTGCTCCATTACATCGAGAACCGTGCTCCGCTGATCGATGGCGAGCTGGTGCTGATCGATGCTGGCGCGGAGTACGCACTCTATGCCGGCGACATCACCCGTACCTTCCCCGTCAATGGCCACTTCAGCGAGCCCCAGAAGCGTCTCTACGAGATCGTGCTCAAGGCCCAGGAACGTGCAGTGGCCGCCGTGGTGCCGGGAGCGACGTTGGTGGGCATTCACCAACAGGTGGTGCATGACCTGACCGCCGGCCTCGTCGAACTGGGCCTGCTGCAAGGTGAAGTGGAGGCGTTGATCGCCGATGAGGCCTATCGCCGCTTCTATCTGCACTCCACCTCGCACTGGCTGGGACTGGATGTGCACGATGTCGGCAGTTACCGCGAGAACGGTGAGCCGCGTCCGTTGCTGCCCGGCATGGTGCTGACGGTCGAGCCGGGGCTTTATGTGCCGGACGCCAGTGACATTCCAGCCGAGTATCGAGGGATCGGGATTCGCATCGAGGACGATGTGGTGGTCACCGCGGACGGGCACGAAGTGCTGAGCGCCACGGTTCCCAAATCCGTCGAGGCCATCGAGGCACTGATGCGCGAAGGAGCCTGACATCATGAGTGAGCCAGCGGCAGCATCCCCGGTAACGTCTGCGCCGGAGCGATTCGATGTCGTCATCATCGGTGGTGGCCTGGTGGGCGCGAGCCTGGCCTGTGCCCTTGCACCCTTGATGAACGGGCAGCAGGAGGATGGGCTGCGCGTGGCGGTGGTCGAGGCCAATCCCTTGCCTCCCGCGGAGGATACCGGGCGTTTCCAGCCCAGTTTCGATGCGCGAGCCAGTGCCATCGCTGCCGGTTCACGCCAGCGCTTCATCGCCTTCGGGCTGTGGGAGGCGATGCGTGAGCACGCCACGCCGATTCGTACCATCCATGTCAGCGAGCGCGGCCATCTCGGGGCCACACGCATGCGGGCCGAGGAACTGGGGGTTCCCGCGCTGGGGCATGTGATCCCCAATGCCTGGATGGGGCGCGTGCTCCATCGGCGTCTGGCGGAACTGCCGCTGACCTGGTACTGCCCGGCACGCGTGGCGCAGATCAGCGTCAGTGCGCAGGGGCACCGCCTGCTGCTGGAGGATGGTCGCCTGATCGAGGCGGGACTGACCGTATTGGCAGATGGCGGGCGCTCGGGGCTCAAGGAGCGTCTCGGCATCCATAGCGAGACGCATGCCTACGAACAACAGGCGCTGATCGCCACCGTCGAGATGAGCCAGCCCCACGCGGGGGTGGCCTATGAGCGTTTCACCAGCGAAGGACCGATGGCGCTGCTGCCGCTGGGTGGCCGTCGAATGGAGTTGATCTGGACGCGTTCTCCTGACGAGACGGCTGCGCTGATGGACATGCCGGAGCCCGAGTTTCTCAAGGCGCTTCAGGCTGCCTTCGGCGAGCGGGCCGGCCGTTTCCGGCGGGTCGGGCAGCGCCATGCCTATCCCTTGTCGTTGATACGTGCCAGCGAGGGGACACGTCCCGGACTTGCGGTGCTCGGCAATGCCGCTCACTCGCTGCATCCGGTGGCAGGGCAGGGCTTCAATCTGGCGCTGCGCGGCGTGACGGATCTGGTGGCCGCCATCGCGGCGGGACAGGCACGTGGTGATGCCGCTGGCGATGTCAGCGTGCTGAGTGATTTCGAGTCGCGGCGCGGCGCGGACCGCGACAATGTCGTGCTGTTCAGTGATGGCTTGATCCGCCTGTTCGGCGTCGAGAGTCGTTGGCTGGGGCATGCTCGGGCGGCAGGGCTGATCGGCCTGAATCTGGTGTCACCGCTCAAGCGCCTGCTGGCAAGGCGCTCGATGGGCATTGAGCGCTAGGCGTGGCGAGTACTTGCCAACGGGCCAAGCGATGTCGTGTATTGCACCTCAGGATTGCGCCACAGGGTGGTGTCGATGAGTGACCAAATCGCCGCCGGATTCACGAGACTCTCGCCAGGAGAGCGACGCGCGACAGGCGTCATACAAGGGAGCAGGCATGAACGAGCATCGGAGATTGGATGCACCGCATGAGGTGGATGTCGCCATCGTGGGCGCCGGTATCGTCGGCGCCACGCTGGCGCTGCTGTTGGGGCAGGGCGGCCTGCGCGTCCTTCTGATCGAGGGTCGCGAGGGCATCGTCGACTGGCAGCCGGCGCTGGCACCGGAGCCGCGTGTCAGTGCGCTGACGCCGGTTTCGCGTCAATTGCTCAGCGGCCTGGGGGTCTGGAAGGACATCGCACAGAGTCGTCTGATGCCCTATACCGGCATGCAGGTCTGGGATGCCGAAGGCAATGGCGAGATAGGCTTCAGTGCCGAGCAAAGCGGCGTGTCGGAGCTTGGGCACATCGTCGAGAATCGGGTCACTCAGGCCGCGCTTGAGCAAGCGATTTCCCGGTGTCCCTCGATCACGCGCCGTTATGGTGTCCGGGTCAGCGGTCTGGGATTGCCCAGGACGGGGTCAGCCTTGGTGGTAAGTGCTTACCAACTTGAGGGGGCCGAGGCAGCAAGCCTGACACTGAGCGACGGTAGCAGTGTCGCGGCGGGGCTGGTGGTGGCGGCTGACGGGGCGCGTTCCCGTCTGCGTGAGCTGGCGGGCATCGAGACCCGTGAGCACGATACCGGCCAGGTGGCGTTGGTCACCACGGTGCGCACGGCGCATTCGCATCAGGGCGTCGCCCGCCAGCGCTTTCTGCCCTCCGGGCCGCTGGCCTTCCTGCCGCTGGCGGTCAATTCCGCCCTGGCACATCCCGAGGGCGAGGCATCCGGCGCCCAGCGCCATTGCTCCATCGTCTGGTCCACCACTCCGCAGGAAGCCGAGCGCCTGCTGGCATTGCCCGAGACGGACTTCTGTCATGAGCTCGAAGCAGCCTTCGAGGGAAAGCTCGGCACGGTGGAATACAGTGCCGAGCGCTTCAGCTTCCCGTTGCATCAACGTCATGCGCAGGATTATGTGCTGCCGGGGCTGGCGCTGGTGGGGGATGCCGCGCATGCCATTCACCCGCTGGCGGGGCAGGGGGTCAATCTTGGCCTGATGGATGTCGCCGTGCTGGCGGAAGAACTGCTGGATGGGCACCGCCGCGGCGTCGCACTGGGCGATGAGCGCTGGTTGAAGCGCTATCGTCGACGCCGGCGCAGCGACAATGCCGTGATGCTGAAGATGATGGATGGCTTCCGCCTGCTGTTCGGCAGCCGAAAGCCGGGGGTACGCCTGGTGCGTAACCTGGGACTTGGCTGGGTGGATGGCAGCGTCGAGCTCAAGCGCCTGCTGATGCGCCAGGCGATGGGGGAGCGTGGGGAGTTGCCGGAGAGCTGCCGACCACGCTGACAGTGAGCGCTCACCTCTGGACGTGACAGTTAGCACGACGACAGGCCAGGCGGGAGATGGCAGACCTGCCGATTGGCGCGCGAAAGACGACACGACCCCGCCAGTTGGCGGGGTCGTGTCGTTTACGGCGAAAGAGAGACTATTGCTCCGAGGTGGCGGGAAGCGTGGCCTTGAGAGCCGCGCTGCGACCCAGCACGTTCATGCCCTTGAGCAGGTTGAGTGCTTCCCCCAGCTGGTAATCACTTTCGGCGACCACCGGGCTGTCCGGTGCCTTGCTGGAAGGCGTCGATGAGTCGCCATTGGCATTGTCGAGACGTCCGTCGAGATCCGCCTCGCGTACGCTGAAATCACGCCGCGTGTCGCGCTCCAGTCGTCCGCGCACCACCTCGACATCCGGGCGGATGCCCTCTGCCTGGATCGAGCGCCCGTTGGGCGTGAAGTAGAGTGCCGTGGTCAACTTGAGGCCGTCGCCGTTGCCCAGTGGCATCACGTTCTGTACCGAGCCCTTGCCGAAGCTCTCGGTGCCCATGATGATGGCGCGGCGCTGGTCCTGCAGGGCACCTGAGACGATTTCCGCAGCTGAGGCCGTCCCGCCGTTGATCAATACCACCAGCGGCGTATCACCGGCCGGTGTCTCGGCTCTGGCCGAGAAGGACAGCTCGCTGTCCGGCAGGCGCCCTTCGGTATAGACGATGCGGCCGCTCGTGAGGAAGAGGTCGCTTATCTCGACGGCCGCTGACAGCAGCCCCCCGGGGTTGTTGCGCAGATCCAGCACCAGACCCTTCAGCGCGACATCGCCGCTTTCCTCGCGCAGCTCCGCAAGGGCGCGTTTCGCCTCATCGCCCGTCGCGCTCTGGAACTGGCTGACGCGCAGGTAGCCATATCCCGGCTCCAGCAGGCGCTGACTGACACTGCTGCTCTTGATGATGGCCCGCTTGAGCACGACCTCGCGGGGCATGTCGGCGCCTTCCGAGAGTACCAGCAGGCGAATGGTCGATCCTTCCTCGCCACGCATCAGCTTGACGGATTCCGTCATCGACAGACCCTCCATCGGCGTGTCGTCGATCTTGAGGATCACGTCACGTGGTTGGAGGCCGGCACGTGAGGCCGGGGTGTCGTCGATGGGGGCGATGATGGTCAGCTGGCCATCCTCCTCCATGCCGACCTCGATGCCGATACCGCCGAATTCCCCATCGGTGTTCTCGCGCAGGTCCTGCCAGTCATCCTGATCCAGATACGCCGAGTGCGGGTCCAGCCCTGCCAGCATGCCACGCATGGCATTCTTGAGCAGCGTGCGGTCATCCACTTCATCCACATAGGTGCGCTTGATGCGCTCGAAGACTTCGGCAAAGGTGCGCAGTTCCTCCAGCGGCAGGCCATTGGCCGATTCGCTGGAGGAGGCAGGCATGGCTCCCTGCCGCGCATCTTCAGCATGGGCCGGCACTCCGCCGCCCAGCAGAACAAGGCTCAGCGGCACGCTGACCGCCAGCTGACGCAGGCGACGCGGGGCAGGACGGAATGACGACGATGCGGACATGCGATTTCCTTCTCGACGGAGACTGGCTCGACTGATGCCGAAGCGCCTGGCAGTTCAGCCAGAGGGGAAGAGGCGACCCCGACGCTCGCAGTCACGGATGACTGCGAGCATATCCCGCCCGGGTACCTGCCGCCTAGCCTGTCGCCATGTTGCGCCATGGCTGACTGGCTCAGCGGCTCGACAGCCAGCGTTGCGGGTTGACGGGCTTGCCGGCGCGGCGTACTTCGAAATACAGCGCGGCACCGTCACGGCCACCACTGCTGCCGACACTCCCCAGCTGCTGGCCGCGTGACAGGCTGTCACCGGGGCCGACGCTGAAGCTTGCCAGATGTGCGTAGAGCGTCAGCACGTTGTCGCCGTGGTCGATGATCAACAGGTTGCCGTAGCCGCGCATCCAGTCCGCGAAGACGACACGACCGGCATGCGGCGCCGTCACAGGCGTGCCCTGGGACGCCTGGATCAGCACGCCATCACGATTGACGCCTTCTCCCCCGCCATAGGCCGAGATGACCCGCCCGGGGGCCGGCCAGTCCATCTTGCCCATCGCACGCGTGATGCGTGTCCTGGGGGGCGGGGCACTCTTGATGGCCTTGAGGCGCTTCTCGAGCGTCTGGATCATCTGGTTGGCATGGGCGCGGTCCTGATCCAGCTCGGCGATCTTCGCCTCATGGCTGGCATAGCGGGCATCCAGGGTGCGCAGCAGAGCGGCGCGCTCATTCTGCTGGGCCATCAGTTTGCTGGCTTGCTGCTTGAGGCCTTGCTGCACCTCCTCCAGTCGTGTCTGGCGTGCCAGTAGACTGGCGCGGGTACTGGCCAGTGAGGCATCCAGTCTGGCGAGGCGCTCAAGCGCCTGCCGGCGCGAATCGCTCAAGTGATTCAGATAGACCTGCAGGCGTTCGAGACGCGCCGGATCATCCTGATTGAGCAGCAGCTTCAATTCGGGTTGGCGACCCAGCCGATACAGGGCGGCCATCTCCTCGGCCACGGCAGCCTTCTGCGCCGTCTGCTGCTGGATGAGGGTCTCACGCTGGCGCGTGAGCCTGGTCAGTTGCTGCGTGATGTCGTCGCGCTCATCCTCGAGTCTGCCGGTCTGCTGGCGAGTCTCGTTGAGCTGGCGCTCGATCTTCTCCAGGCCATTGCGCGTATCGCTGCGCCGCGCGGCAGTGGCCTTCAGCTCGCCCTGCATCGCCTGTATCTCGTGCTTGAGACGCTTGAGGTCGGCTTCGGAGGCTTGCTTCTTCTGGGTCAGGGTCGCGCTGCTGTCCGCGGCCAGTGCCGAGGAGGGGGCCAGCAGCGGAGTCATGAGCAGCAGGCAGGCAGACAGCACAACGCCGGAGACAGGGCTCCGGCGTTTGAAGAATCGGTAGCGTCTGCCCGGTCCGGATGCCAGACAGGCATCCGGACCGGGGGAGGCGCCGGGTACGCCACTCGGCGCGCCCTGCAAGGGGCTATCAGGCACCGGCATAATCGACCAGCACGTTGCCGTCCATTTCCTCGGGGACCGCCTGCCCCATCATGGTCAGCAGGGTCGGGGCGAGGTCACACAGGCGTCCCTCGGAGGCCAGCTTGACGTCACGCTGGGTGACGTAGATCAGCGGCACTTCAAAGGTGGTGTGCGCCGTCTGCGGGTTGCCGGTCTCCGGGTGCACCATCTGCTCGGCATTGCCGTGGTCCGCGGTGATCAGGCATTCGCCACCGACCTTCTCCAGCGCCTCGACCACGCGGCCGACGCAGCCATCCAGATATTCGATCGCCTTGACGGCCGCATCGAACTTGCCGGTGTGTCCGACCATGTCGCCATTGGCGTAATTGCAGACGATCAGATCATAACGGCCGGATTCGATGGCCTCGACCAGCTTGTCGGTAACCTCCCCGGCGCTCATCTCCGGCTTCTCGTCGTAGGTCTTCACGTCCTGCGGTGAAGGCACGAGGATGCGGGTCTCGCCCTCGAATTCGTCTTCGCGGCCGCCGGAGAAGAAGAAGGTCACGTGGGCGTACTTCTCCGTCTCGGCGATACGCAGCTGAGTGAGGCCGCGATTGGAGACCACTTCCCCCAGGGTATTGGGCAGGTCGGAGGGCGGGAAGGCAGCCGGCGCCGGAATGTCGGCGGCGTACTGGGTCAGCATCACCAGACCGTCATGGGCCAGCTTGGGCGGCGTGCGCTCGAAGCCGGAGAAGTCCGGCTCGACGAAGGCGCGGGTCAGCTCGCGGGCACGGTCGGCACGGAAGTTCAGGAACAGGGCAGCATCGCCTTCCTGCATGGGGACGGCGTCGCCGATACGCGTGGCGCTGACGAATTCGTCGGTCTCGTCACGCTCGTAGGCGGCGGCAAGTCCTTCCACACCGCTGGCGGCTTCGTGGAGGCCCTGCCCTTCGGCGATCACGCGATATGCCTGTTCGACACGGTCCCAGCGGTTGTCACGGTCCATCGCGAAGTAGCGACCGACGAGGGTGGCGACACGGCCTTCCTCGAGTCCGAGACCTGCCAGGTGTTCATCGGCACGCGCGATGGATGCCTCGGCGCTCTTGGGCGCGGTGTCGCGGCCATCGAGAATCGCGTGGAGGTAGATGCGCTTGGCGCCCCGCTCGGCGGCCAGATCGGCCATGGCGAGGATGTGGTCTTCATGGGAGTGCACGCCCCCGGGAGACAGCAGGCCGATCAGGTGCACGGCACGGCCAGCCGCGATGGCGGCATCGAGAGGCGCGGTCAGGACAGTGTTGTCCTTGAGGGCATTCTCGCGCACGGCCTTGGTGATGCGGGTGAAGTCCTGGTAGACGATGCGCCCGGCCCCCAGGTTCATGTGCCCGACCTCGGAATTGCCCATCTGGCCATCCGGCAGGCCGACATGGCCACCGTCGGTATGGATCAGATCGCTGGGATACTGCTGGCGCAGGCGATCCATGACCGGCGTGTTGGCGGCAAGAATGGCGTTGTCCTTCTCTTCCTCGCTGTGGCCGTAGCCATCGAGAATGATGAGGGCGACGGGACGCGGACCTTGTGCTTGAGCTGCCATGACTTCCTCGCTGTGATGACGAATGAATCCTCTGGAGCAGGACGGCAGGGGCAATCGCGCAGGGTGGCTGTCAGGCGATCACGTGCCTGTCATGTCCTGCGGGCATCCTCTGCCGTCTTCCTCATCCGGTGCGTTCACCGCTTGCTGCACGGGTGAGGCAAGATGTAGTGATAAAACTACCTGCTCATTCTGACCTCTATTAGAGAGGCGGTAAGGTGCCGAGTGCAAGTGCTGGAAGCGTATCGGCAAGATTGGATTCCCCTATCGCGGGCAAGTTCAGTGCGTCCCCGTGGCGCAGGCGAGGGCAGGGCGGCGTTACGCCTTTTTGATGCCATGTCGCGGGCATTCATGACAGGGGCTGTCATGTATAATGCTGGCTCCGTTACCTCGGGTAGCGGTCTATTTCCTTTGCCGCGTACGTACCGGCATGCACGTCACAGCGGAGTTAGCCCGTCTCATGATCGAACAGCTGCTTCAGTTCGCGCAGAATCATCCCTTGCTGGTGGGCGCCTTCGTCGCCCTGCTGGTCGCCCTCATCGTCATGGAAACCATGCGTGGCAACCACGGGGTCAGCGTCAGCGAGGCCACGCGACTGGTCAATCGCGAAGAGGGTGTCTTCATCGACATCCGCGACAGCAAGGAATACAAGGCCGGCCACATCGCCGGTGCCGTCAATGTTCCCAGCAGTCAGCTTGCCAGCGCGACCACGCCGCTGGACAAGTACAAGGACCGTCCGGTGATCATCGTCTGCAAGCATGGTCAGACCGCTGGACCGCTGGTGGCGCGCCTGGAGAAGGCCGGCTTCAAGCAGGCGGTCAAGCTCAAGGGTGGCATGGGTCAGTGGGAAGCCGACAGTCTGCCGGTCGTGACTCGCTGAGCGACCTGCGGGAAGCAGGCCGATGGCCCAACAATAATTCTCCGTACATTCAAGGATATGTCTCATGGCTGAAGAACAGAACGCACAGGCGGCACAGGGTGCCGAACAGGCTCAGGATCAGCTCCAGTTCGCCCTGCAGCGCATCTATGTGAAGGACGTGTCCTTCGAAGCGCCGAATTCTCCGGCGGTCTTCTCCCAGCCGTTCCAGCCGAAGGTCAGCCTGGAACTGGATACCGAGCACCAGCAGGTCGGTGAAGAGCTCTTCGAGGTGTCCATCAAGGTCACCGCCCAGGTCTCCAACGGTGAAGACCAGACCACCGCCTTCCTGGCCGAGGTCGAGCAGGCCGGTCTGTTCCGCATCGCCGGTCTGTCCGCCGAGCAGCTGGATCACACCCTGGGGGCCTTCTGCCCGAACGTGCTGTTCCCGTACGCGCGTGAAGCCGTCGACAATCTGGTCAACCGCGGCAGCTTCCCTCCGCTGATGCTGGCACCGGTCAACTTCGAAGCCATGTACGCTCAGCGCAAGCAGCGTGAAGCGCAACAGGCGGGTGAAGCCACCGCTCACTGATCCGTGAGACGGCCAGCAATGGCCGTGAGATGGCAATGACAGTGACGGGCCCCAGTGGCCCGTCACTGCGTTGGTGGCCACCATGATGGCCGTGCTTTCCTGAACCTATTTCTCTTCCCCTTTCATCTCCGTGTCGGCGTGCTGAGTGTCTCTCACGGCGCTGCCGCGCGGCGCATTGCTCGCGAGACTTTCCCATGGCCATTCGTCTGCACTGTCCCGATCTTGATCTCCATGTCAGCGCCGGGGCGACCTTTGCACTGCCCGAGGGGCCTGCACGCCATCTCGGTCTGGTGTTGCGGGCCCGGGTGGGCAGCGAAGCACAGCTGTTCGATGGGCACGGGCAGGAAGTGCGCGTGTCGCTCGAGGAGGTGTCCCGCAAGGGGGTCAGCGTGCGGGTGATCGAGGCGGTCGCCAATGACAGCGAGTCGCCACTGGCAGTGCATCTGGGCCAGGCGATCTCCAAGGGCGATCGCATGGATTACGCCATCCAGAAGGCCTGTGAGCTCGGGGTCGCTGCCATCACCCCGCTTTACACCGCGCGTGGCGACGTCAAGCTCAAGGGCGAGCGCGCCGACAAGAAACTCGCGCATTGGCAGGGCGTGGCGGCAAGCGCCTGTGAGCAGTGCGGTCGCAGCGTGGTGCCGGTGGTGCATGCGCCGATTCCCATGGCCCAGTGGCTGGATGAGCGCGATGAGCCACTTCGCCTGATATTGCAGCCGGGCGGTGCCGAGGCGCTGAATGCCGCCGAGAGCGAGGGCGGCGTGACGCGTGCCAGCCTGCTGATCGGCCCTGAGGGCGGCTTCACGCCGGAAGAAGTCACCCAGGCGGCTGGCGCGGGGTGTGACGTCCTGGGGCTGGGCCCACGGATACTGCGTACCGAGACGGCGCCGGTGGTCGCGCTGACGCTGTTGCAGCAGCGCTTCGGCGATCTGCCGCGCTAGGCAGGATGACACCAGCATTGTTGAAGCCCCGGCAACACTGCGTGAGGCCTTGAGCGTCCTCATGTCAGTGGTGGGCAGCGTGGTGCTGCTGCATACTTGTCCCATCTTCCCGCGCAACCCGTTTCGGGGTATCGCGCCGGGTAACATCCGCTTTTCTCATTGCCGGCCGGCTGGGTCGGCAGTGTCGTCAGAAGGTTGCCTCGATGACTGCTCGCAAGCTCAAGATCGGCGTGGTGATGGACCCGATGTCCAGCGTCACCTACAAGAAGGACACCACCCTGGCCATGCTGTGGGCCGCCGCCCAGCGTGGCTGGTCGTTGCATTACCTGGAGCAGGAAGATCTCTATCTCGAGAATGGCCGTGCGATGGGACGGATGCGGGATCTCGAGGTCTATCGGGATCCTGATCACTTCTATCAGCTGGGCGAGGTCGTCGCGACGCCGCTGGCCGAGCTTGACGTGATTCTGATGCGCAAGGACCCGCCCGTCGACGAGCACTTCCTGAACGCGGTCCACCTGCTGGGCTTCGCCGAACGTGAAGGCGTGCTGGTCGTCAACCCGACGGCCGCGCTGTTGACCTGCAACGAGAAGCTGTTCGCGCAGCAGTTCACCCAGTGCATTCCGCCGACGACCGTCTCGGCCAATGACAAGGTGTTGCGCGCCTTCCACGCGGAGCATGGCAATGTCATCTTCAAGCCGCTCGATGGCATGGGCGGCAGCGGTATCTTCCACGTCGCCGAAGATGGTCGCAATCTGGGATCGGTAATCGAGCAGCTGACCCTGCGTGGCCAGCGTCAGATCATGGCACAGCGTTACGTGCCGGAGATCAGTGCCGGCGATACCCGCATCCTGCTGGTCGATGGTGAGCCGGTGCCGTTCGGTCTGGCGCGCATTCCCAGCGCCGGAGAAACGCGTGGCAATCTGGCGGCTGGAGGACGTGGTGAGTCGCGTGAGCTGACGGATCGCGATTACTGGCTGGTCGAGCAGGTCAAGCCGGTGGTGAAGTCGCTGGGACTGATGTTCGTCGGTCTGGACGTGATCGGGGATTACATCACCGAGATCAACGTCACCAGCCCGACCTGCGTGCGTGAAATCGATGACCAGCGCGGTACGGACATCGCCGGGCTGCTGATGGATGCCATCGAGGCACGCCTCACGGCGCAGCAGTCCGCTTGATTGCCGTCGTCAATGGCGTCGGTGGCGTCAGATGGCGGCCAGCAAGTTCGCAGTAAACGGCAGGGATGCCGAAGCTGACACGACAGCGGTTTCGCAGACAGGGAGTGGGGCATGGCAGCACCCGTCGAGTGGTGGGGAGTCAACCATAGCGTGACCGATCCGATCACCTACGTGCCGGTGACCCGGATGCATCGTCGCGTGGTGGCCTGGGGCGCGGCACTGGGGGTGCATGCGGTGGTCGGCTGGTGGCTGCTGGGGAGTGGCCTGATGGTGCCTCCTCAGGTGCCGCCATTGCCTGACCCGGTGATGCTCGACGTCACGCTGGTCAGCCAGGCCAGCTCACGTGCCGTCACATCGGATGTCGTCGCCGAGCAGGATCAGCAGGCCAGTGGAAGCGGGCGTGAGGCGGCGGTGCAAGCCGGGCCAGCCAGTCAGACGCCCCCCCGGGCGGGTGAGCAGAGAGCTCCCGTCAGCGGCGAGGCCCCGGTGCCCGAGGCAGCTGCCGTGCCCCTGGTGTTGCCGGAGCGCATCCCGGAGGTCATCGCGACCCGCAATGATTCGCCACAGCAGGTCTCGCATTCCGAGATCCTGCCGGATACGCCGGACAATGAGCAGGAAGCCATCGAGCAGGATGTCGGGGCGATCCAGGCCTCGGGCCAGACCCGCGAGGTGGCCGGTGATGTGGCCTCGCGCAAGGCGGCCCGCGCCTCGGCGCGGGCTCGCTACATCAATGACTGGACCGGCACGGTGCAGTCCTTCGGCAATCTCCACTATCCCGCGCCCGCCAATCTGAGCGGGGAGCTGCGCATTCGTGCCGTCGTGTTGCCCAGCGGTCAGCTTGAGTACGCGGAAGTGTTACAATCCTCGGGACATGCCGAGCTCGACCAGGCGGCTCTGGATACGGTCTATGGCGCGGCCCCCTATGCTCCCTTCGATGAGAGTCTCAGGGGCATGAGCCAACTGACCATCACCCGCATCTGGCGATTCGGCCCCGGCAACGATTCTGGCGCGCCCTGACGCCTCGGGAGGACCATGCAAAGTCTGCGAGACCATTTCCTGCTGGCGATGCCTCATCTCGATGATGACAACTTTTCCGGCTCGCTGAGTTACCTCTGTGATCACGATGAAAAGGGCACCTTGGGTGTCATCGTCAACAAGCCCATCAAGCTGACCATGCGTGGTCTGTTCGAGCAGCTCGAGATCGCGGCGGACAGCTGCGAGTGCCTGGAAGACGTCGTCTATTATGGCGGCCCCGTGCACAAGGACCGCGGCTTCATCCTGCACCGTGGCCAGTCCGCGGAATGGGATTCCAGCCTGCAGGTGACGGATGAGCTGGCCCTTACGACCTCGCTGGATATTCTCAAGGCGATCGCCGACAACAAGGGGCCGGAAGATTTCATGGTCTGCCTCGGCTGTGCTGGCTGGGAGCCTGACCAGCTGACGAATGAGCTCAAGGAGAACAGTTGGCTGATCGTCGAAGGCGACAGCGGCATTCTCTTTGATGCCGACAGCGAGTCGCGCCTTGATGCAGCGGCCCGCAAGCTGGGTGTCAACATGAGCCTGATGTCACGGGAGATCGGGCATGGCTGAGCGGGTCGTCAGCCGGACGGTACTGGCCTTCGATTTCGGTACGCGCCGTATCGGGGTGGCAGTGGGCACCGAGATGCTGGGCACGGCCTCACCGCTGGTGCCTCTGCACGTGCGTGACGGTATCCCGGACTGGAATGTGGTCACTCGTCTGATCGAGGAGTGGCAGCCGGATCTGTTCGTGGTGGGATTGCCACTGGAGCTGGACGGCACCGAAAGCCTGATGTGCAGCCGTGCCCGCAAGTTTGGCAAGCGTCTGTACGGCCGATATGGCAAGCCGCTGGAGATGTGGGATGAGCGTGGTTCCACCAAGGCGGCCAAGGGGCTGGCACGTGAACGCGGTCACCGCGGCAACTATCGTGATGATGGCGTGGATGGCCTCGCCGCTCAGCTGATACTCGAGAGCTGGTTTGCAAGCCAGCGAGGCGAGGGCGACCTTGTCGGTTACTGAATACCCCACCCGCTTCCTTCACGGAAGCGGGTTTTTTTTGTCTGTCTGCCGCCGCTGGCGGAAGTATGAGGATGCGATACCCATGCAACATTCCGAGGTACACGACGACCACGAGACGCTGCCCGATGTGGAAGCGCTTCTCGAGGCGATGACCGAAGAGCT
Source organism: Cobetia marina (assembly GCF_001720485.1). Taxonomy (GTDB): domain Bacteria; phylum Pseudomonadota; class Gammaproteobacteria; order Pseudomonadales; family Halomonadaceae; genus Cobetia; species Cobetia marina. Next base: position 4,091,278 of record NZ_CP017114.1, on the reverse strand, counting down.
CGAGTTGTTGTTCGAGCGTCGTGAGATCGAGCGTGAGCGGCTGATTCCTGTCGGCATTCATACCGGCGGGGTATGGATTGCCCAGGCACTGCGTGAGCGTCTGGGGCTCAGCGAAGCGTTGGCGACGCTGGACATCGGTTTCTGGCGAGATGATTTCGGGCACAAGGGGTTGCCGGACGCCGGCAAGGGCTCACAGCTGCCGGATATCGAGAATCGCGATCTTCTGCTGGTCGACGATGTGTTGATGAGTGGTCGCACCGTGCGTGCTGCGCTCAATGAACTGTTCGATTACGGGCGTCCACGACGCGTATTGCTGGCCTGTCTGCTGGAGCTGCCGGGGCGTGAACTGCCGGTTCAGCCGGATGCGCTGGGCGCCAGTCTGGCCCTGGCGCCCGGCAAGCGCATCAAGCTGGAAGGGCCGGATGCCTTGCGTCTGACGTTGGTGGATACCGGGGAGAGTGCGGCATGAACCTGTTCGATCTCACCCAGGCCAGCGCAGAGGTGCGTGCGGCCTCCCCGTCCCAGGTCCAGCTTGACGAGCAGGGGCGTATGCGCCACTTCCTGGATATCGAAGGCTTGCCGCGTGCAGTCCTGACCGAGATTCTCGACACGGCGGATCACTTCCGCGGCATCGGTGATGCCGAGGTCAAGAAGGTGCCTCTGCTGCGGGGGCGTACGGTGGCCAATCTGTTCTTCGAGAACTCCACGCGTACCCGGGCCACCTTCGAGCTCGCCGCCAAGCGCCTGTCGGCGGATGTGCTCAACCTGGACATCAAGACGTCTTCCGCAGCCAAGGGCGAGTCACTGATGGACACGCTGGTCAATCTCGAGGCCATGCAGGCGGATGCCTTCGTGGTGCGCCATGGTGACTCGGGCGCGGCGCACTTTATCGCCAGCCAGATCACGCCCCATGTGGCGATCATCAACGCCGGTGACGGGCGTCATGCCCACCCGACCCAGGCGATGCTCGACATGCTGACCATTCGTCGCCACAAGGGTGATTTTGCCAACCTGCGCGTCGCCATCGTCGGTGACATCCTGCATTCGAGAGTCGCGCGCTCGCAGATTCTGGCACTCAACACCCTGGGGGCAGCCGAGGTGCGTGTCGTGGCCCCCAGGACACTGCTGCCCGTGGGCGTCGAGACATTGGGCTGCCAGGTGTTCACCGAGCTTGAAGCCGGGCTCAAGGATGTCGATGTCGTCATCATGTTGCGTCTGCAGAAGGAGCGCATGGATGGCGCGCTGCTGCCCTCGGAGTCGGAATACTATCGTCGCTACGGCCTGACCCGCGAAAGCCTCGCCCACGCGCATCCTGAGGCGGTAGTGATGCATCCGGGACCCATCAATCGAGGTGTCGAGATCGAGTCCGCCGTCGCGGATGGTCCGCGCTCGCTGATCCTCGATCAGGTCACCAATGGCATCGCCGTCCGGATGGCGGTGCTGTCGATGGCGGTATCAGGCCAGATGAAGGCGCGCGCTGAGCGCAGAAATGAACGTTCTCGAGGAGCTGGAGCATGAAACTCAGCCTCATCAATGCTCGGGTCATCGACCCCTCCAGTGGCCGCGATGGCCAGTATGACCTGCACCTCGAAGAGGGGCGTCTGGTCGCGATCGGTGCGCCACCGCGTGGCTTCGTCGCGGATGAGCAGCAGGACCTCTCGGGCAAGCTTGTCGTGCCGGCCTTCGCTGACCTGGGGGCCCATCTGCGTGATCCCGGACCGCGCTACAAGGGCAGCCTGGCCAGTGAATCGGCCGCGGCACTGGCAGGGGGATACAGCGTCATCCTGCCTCGTCCGGATACCAGTCCGGTGCTCGACAGTGCCTCTCACGTGCGCACCCTGCTTGATCGCGCTCGCGATGTGGCAGGTGTCAGGGTGGCCCCCCTGGGAGCGCTGACCCAGGGGCTGGAAGGGGAGCTGCTCGCCAACATGGCCGCACTCAAGTCCGCCGGTTGTGTCGCCTTGACCAACCTGCGCAGGCCGATCCGTGATCTTGGTGTGCTGCGACGTTGTCTGGAATATGCACGCACCTTCGATATCACGGTGGTCTTCCAGGCACAGGAAGCCACCTTGGCGGGGCAGGGGTGCGCGCACGAGGGGGCCATCGCGTCACGCCTCGGATTGGCAGGAATTCCCGAATCGGCAGAGACCATCGCGCTGACCCAATGGCTGCTGCTGATCGAGCAGACCGGCGTGAGGGCGCATGTCTCGCTGCTTTCCAGTGCTCGCGCGGTGGAGCTGGTGCGTGATGCCAAGGCCCGAGGGCTGGATATCACCGCGGATGTCTCGATCGCCCAGTTGCATTGGACCGATGAGCAGCTGGAAGGCTTTGATGCCAACTTCCATCTTCAGCCGCCTCTGCGCAGTGCCGACGATCGTGAGGCACTTCGTGCCGCTGTCGCCGATGGCACCATCGATGCGATCGTCAGTGACCACCTGCCACATGAGGCGGCCGCGAAATGTGCGCCTTTCGCGGTCTCCGAGCCCGGCATGACCAGTCTGGAAACCGTGCTGCCGCTTGGGCTGGCGCTGGTCAAGGCCGAGATGATCAAGCTGCCGCGCCTGATCGAGACCCTGACGTTCAGCGCCCGGCGCTTCGGGCTCAAGGGGGGCATGCTGAAGGAAGGTGAGTATTGTGATCTCGCGGTGATTGATATGGAGCAGAAATGGCGTGTCTCCAGCGAGACGCTGGCAAGTGCTGGACATAATACGCCACTGCTCGGCATGCAGTTGACCGGGCGTGTCGAACGCGTGCTGTTGGGCGATACGCGCTACGCTTGAAAGATGTTTCACGTGGAACATCCATGCTTCACCAGGAGGCCGGTCTCTTGAGGTCAGTCTCCGGGTGGCTGGTTACAACTTGCTGATAAGTCTGTGATTTCATGGCTTGTGGTGCTTGGGAGCTGTTGGTTGCTTCGCAGAGAAGCCAGTGCCGACCTGGGCAACATGTCCGCCACGATCAGCAGATGTTTCACGTGGAACATCGATGCCCGGCATCACGGCACATGGCCAGCATGTCGTTGCGCGAGCCTCGAGTGCTGGGAAAGAGAATGTTGGAACATATAAGGAAGTCGAAAGCATGCCCATGATTCGTGCGGAATTCATCAGTGGCAAGACAGAGGCACAGAAACGGGAACTGGTCGAAGCCTTGACCTGTGAGACAGCTCGCGTACTGGAGGTGCGCAAGGAGTCGGTATGGATCGTACTGCAGGAAGTCGAGCCGGAAAACTGGGCGGTTGCGGGTACGCCATTGTCAGACCGCTGAGTGCAATGGGCGCGATGGTCACTGCTGTTCACAAGCGTCGTGTCGTGATACAAGTGATTGAATATATTTGATTTTACCAAAAAATCGAAGATGTTCCACGTGAAACAGTCAGTGCGTCATCGCCTCTCTGTTCCGAGTCGTATTGAAAAAAACGCCGCAGCCTGATGGCTGCGGCGTTCTTGTATCAGCGACATCCCCACGGCCATGGTTCCGTCACTGTGACGTGCACTGTCGGATTCACCCTTCGAAATCAGCTTCCGAGTAGAGAGTACGAATGCGCAGCGTATGGTCGACGGTCTTGAGGGCCTCGAGTGCCTTCTTGCCGTAGGCCTTGTCGACATCGATGACCACATAACCGACGGTATTGTTGGTCTGCAGGTACTGGCCGGAAATGTTGATGCCTTCCTCGGACAGTACGCGGTTGATGTGAGACATCACGCCCGGCACGTTGTCGTGGATGTGCAGCAGACGGTGCTTCTCCGGGTGGGCCGGCAGCGCGACCTCCGGGAAGTTGACGGAGCCGATGGTGGTGCCGTTGTCGGAGTAGGTCACCAGCTTCTCCGCCACTTCCACGCCAATGTTTTCCTGAGCTTCCATGGTGGAACCACCCACGTGCGGCGTCAGAATGACATTGTCGAACTCGCGAAGCGGGGAGACGAACTCTTCACCATTGCCTTTCGGTTCGACCGGGAAGACGTCGATGGCCGCGCCCAGCAGCTTGCCGCTGGAGAGGGCTTCGGCGAGGTCCTCAATCACCACGGTGGTACCGCGAGCGGCGTTGATGAAGACACTGTTCTGCTTCATCAGCGCGAACTGCTGCTTGCCCATCATCCACTTGGTGGAGGGGATTTCCGGGACGTGCAGGGTGACGATGTCAGCGCGCGCCAGCAGTTCTTCCAGGCTTGCCACCTGGCGGGCATTGCCCATGCCCAGCTTGGTGACCGCATCATAGTAGATGACATCCAGACCGAGAGATTCGCTCAGTACGGACAGCTGCGAGCCGATGCTGCCGTAGCCGACGATGCCCAGTGTCTTGCCCCGGACTTCATGGCTGTTCTTGGCAGTTTTCATCCACTGGCCACGGTGCGCCTTGGCGCTCTTTTCCGGCACGCCACGCATCAGCATGATCGCTTCTGCCAGTACCAGCTCGGCGACGGAGCGGGTATTGGAGTAGGGCGCATTGAAGACCGGGATGCCGCGCTTGAGTGCAGCTTCCAGATCGACCTGATTGGTGCCGATGCAGAAGCAGCCGATGGCGGTGAGCTTCTCGGCAGCGCTGATCACGCGCTCGTTGAGCTGGGTGCGGGAGCGGATGCCGATGAAGTGCACATCACGGATCTTCTCGATCAGTTCGTCCTCGGCGAGCGAGGTCTGAAGCAGCTCGATGTTGGTGTAACCCGCGTTGAGGAAGTTATCCACGGCGGATTGGTGGACACCCTCGAGCAATAGAATCTTGATCTTGCTCTTGTCCAGGGACGTCTTGGCCATTGTCGAATCAACCCTCTCGCCGGTCATGCCGACGTTTCTGTTCGTTTGGTCTTTTTCATGTCCTGCTGGCGTGTCACGCCTTTAGAAAATGCCAGAAAAACAGCGGGGCGTGCTGTCAACAGGGGGGCAAAGAATATCACAGCTGGTGCGGGCCCCGGTTGAAATGTCCAATCGGTCAGCATGAAAAATGCACAGCTTGAAACGAGTGGTCACGCCGGTGTCGGGTGGGCAGCGTCACAGGGCCCATCAGGTTATACTGGCATATCACATGGACATCCCGGGTTCAGCCCGGTCTGATCAGCGAGAGCACTCATGGCCGAACAGGAAGCGCCGCAGGATTTCGCCGCCACCCTTGCGCGTCTCGAGGGATTGGTGACGCAACTGGAAGCCGGCGACATGTCGCTGGAAGCGTCATTGGGCGCTTTCGAGGAGGGAGTGCGTCTGGCGCGTGAAGCACAACGACGGCTCGACGACGCCGAGCTGCGTCTGCAGGCCTTGGTCGAAGGGCCTGATGGCACGCTGGTGTCCACTGCATTCGAAGCGCCCGAGATGCCCGGCAGTTCCGTCGGCGCAGGGGATGAGGAGAACGATTGGTGATGTCAGGTGCATCGACGACGCAAGCCATGCCGTCCGCGCAGGCAAGCGAATTGATTCGTGGTGGGCAGGCGCGTAGCGAGGCCGTGCTCGAGGCATTGCTCAGTCCAGCGGGGGCGGTCAGTGATCGGCTGGAAGAGGCCATGCGTTACAGCGTGCTGGGAGGTGGCAAGCGACTGCGGCCTGTCCTGCTGTACGCTGCCGGACGTGCGCTGGGAGGCGATGAGGACGAGGCAGGGCGTGCAGCGCTGGATGCCACTGCGGCCGCTCTGGAGCTTGTCCATGCCTATTCACTGGTTCACGATGACCTGCCGGCGATGGATGACGACGACCTGCGCCGTGGCCAGCCCACCGTCCATCGCGCCTTCGATGAGGCGACCGCGATTCTGGCGGGCGATGCCCTGCTGAGCCTGGCCTTCGAGGTCATTGCCGATACCGCACATGCGAGAACGCCAGCCCTGATACGCACCCTCGCGGAGGCTTCCGGTCGACGTGGCATGGTGGCGGGGCAGGCGCTGGATCTCGAGGCGGTGGGGCAGTTCCGAGAGGTCGAGGCGCTGTCACGCATGCACGCCTACAAGACTGGCGCGCTGATTCGCTCGGCTGTTCGTCTTGGCGGGCTGGTGGCGGTCGAGGAATCGGATTCGCGTCTTGAGGCTCTCGAGCGCTACGCTTCTGCCATCGGCCTGGCTTTCCAGATTCAGGATGACATCCTGGATGTGACCGGCGATACCGCCACGCTGGGCAAGACTGCCGGTGCGGATGCTGCACGCGACAAGCCGACCTACCCGTCATTGCTTGGCCTGGAAGGAGCCCGAACCCGGGCAGGTCAGTTATTGGACGAGGCCCTGGATGCCCTGGCACCGCTGGGAGAGGCCGCAGAGCCTCTCGCGGTGCTGGCGCGCTACATGATCGAGCGAGACCACTGATTCCTGACGCCTATGAAGCTGTTTGACGAGATACCTGAGGCGCGCCCCGCGACGCCATTGCTCGATGCGGTCGAGACACCAGACGCACTGCGGGCCATGAGTCCGGCACAGCTGCGCCAGCTGGCCGATGAATTGCGCGCCTTCCTGCTTTACAGCGTCGGCTGCACCGGGGGGCACTTCGGTGCCGGCCTCGGTGTCGTCGAGCTGACGGTTGCCCTGCATCATGCGCTGGAAACCCCGCGTGATCGCCTGGTATGGGATGTCGGTCATCAGGCCTATCCCCACAAGATCCTGACCGGCCGGCGCGACGCCATGCACAGCATGCGTCAATACAACGGCCTGTCTGCCTTCCCCAAGCGCGCCGAGAGTGACTACGACACCTTCGGGGTGGGACATTCCAGCACCTCGATCAGCGCCGCGCTGGGCATGGCACTGGGCGCGCGTACCGCGGGAGAATCCCGTCGCGCCTGTGCGGTGATCGGTGATGGCGCCCTGACGGCCGGCATGGCCTTCGAGGCGCTGGCGCATGCCGGGCACGTCAAGGCCAACCTGCTGGTCGTGCTCAACGACAACGAGATGTCGATCTCGGAAAATGTCGGCGGTCTGGCGAGCTATCTGGCGCGTATCCTGGCCAGCAAGCCCTATACCCAGATGCGCGCCAACGGCAAGAAGCTGCTGTCGCCGCTCCCGGGGGCGCTGGAGCTTGCCAAGCGTACCGAAGAGCACATGAAGGGCTTCATCAGTCCGGCGACGTTGTTCGAGGAGATGGGCTTCAATTACATCGGTCCCATCGATGGGCATGATCTGCCGACGCTGGTCCAGACACTGCGCAACATGCGCGATCTCGAGGGCCCGCAGTTCCTGCATGTGGTGACGCGCAAGGGCAAGGGCTTCCTGCCGGCCGAGCGCGACCCCATCGGCTACCACGCGATCACCAAGCTGGAGAAGGCCTCGTCGGAGCAGGCACGGCAGGCGCCTTCCGTGACGGATGCACCGGCACCCAGGCCGCAGAAGTACTGCAGCGTCTTCGGCAACTGGATCTGTGATGCCGCCGCGGCTGACCCTCGTGTCATCGGTGTCACGCCTGCCATGCGGGAAGGCTCGGATCTGGTGCGTTTCTCGAAGGAATATCCTGATCGCTACTACGATGTCGCCATCGCGGAGCAGCATGCCGTGACGGTGGCGGCCGGCATGGCCTGTGAAGGCATGAAGCCGGTGGTGGCGATCTATTCCACCTTCCTGCAGCGTGGCTATGATCAGTTGATCCATGATGTCGCGGTACAGAAGCTGGATGTCACCTTTGCCATCGATCGCGCGGGACTGGTGGGTGAGGATGGACCGACCCACCACGGCAGCCTCGACATGTCCTTCCTGCGTTGCGTGCCGGAGCTGGTGGTGATGGCGCCGGCGGACGAGAGCGAGTGTCGTGGCATGTTGAGTGCGGCGCTGGCACATCCCGGTCCGGCGGCCGTGCGTTATCCGCGTGGCACCGGACCCGGCGTCGCCACGGGCCATGACCTGACGCCATTGACGATCGGCAAGGGCGAATATCGTCGTCGCATCAGTGCCAGTCCCGACGTGCGTATTGCCATCGTTGCCGTAGGCAGCATGAACACGCCGGTGGCGGAGGTCGCCGAGGCACTGGACGCGACCCACTTCAATCTGCGCTCCATCAAGCCGCTGGATCGCGAGGCCCTGCTGGAGATTGCCGACGAGCATGATCTGGTCGTCACGGTGGAAGAGAATGCCGTGGCAGGCGGTGCGGGTGCCGGCGTGGCAGAGCTCTACCTGAATGCTGGTCTCGCGCAGCCGATGCTGCTGCTGGGACTGCCGGATGACTTCGTCGAGCATGGCAAGCCGGCAGAGCTGCTGCGTGATTGCGGGCTGGATGCGGCTGGCATTCGCGCCAGTATCGAAGGGCGTCTCGCACGCTGAAGTTGCCACCTGGCTCACAGGAACGCCTGTGGATGATTCGAACATTCGAGTTGTCCACAGGCGTTTTTTCTTGCGTGAAAAACGCGCCTGATGCGCCGCACTCTGCTGGCATGATCGACGCTGGCGCGCCATGCTGGGACGGACTGCCGATCCCCTTTTCGCAATGTTGCCAAGGAACGCCCGCCACGATGCTGACTCTCTACAGCTACCCCAATTCCCGCTCACTGCGCGTCGCCTGGACGCTGGAAGAGCTGGAACTCGACTATCGGATCCACAGCCTCGATCTCAAGGCGGGAGAAGGACGCAGCCCCGAGTATCTGGCCATTCATCCCGACGGCAAGGCGCCCGCCATCGTCGAGGGGGAATTGGTACTGTTTGAATCCAGTGCCATCTGTCGCTATCTCGCCGCCCGTGAAGGCCGCCTGATACCGTCTTCGCTGGAAGGTCAGGCGCAGCTAGACCAGTGGCTTAGCTTTCTGACCACCGAACTTGAGCAGCCGCTGTGGACGCTGGCCAAGCACACCTTCGCATTGCCGGAAGAACGACGCTGTGGAGACGTGAAGCAGACCGCGCAGTGGGAATTCCAGCGTGCATTGGGAGCGCTCCAGCGCCGCTTCGAGGGACAGGGCTGGTTGTTGGGCGACGACTTCACCCTCGCTGATCTTTTCCTCGCTCAGGTATTGGGCTGGGCCCACAAGGCGCAGCAGCCGATCCCCTCGTCGCTTGCGCGCTGGATGCAGGAAGCTCTTGCGCGCCCGGCCTGCGCACGGGCGCGTGAGCGTGAGGCCCAGGCTGCCGCCAATCGCCCCTGACACATATGAGACATCTACATCGAGAGATGCCTCTCGCTCTGTCACAGCCATGAAATGAGGCGCGTGAGACAAGGCCTCTGAAAGCTCGCACAAGCGCCAAGGCGCCACCCTGATATCAGGGTGGCGCCTTTTTTGTTTCCAGGCCTCAGGCGGGCTCTCCGGGCGTTCTGTTGCGTCCAAAATCATGGGGCCAGGCGAAGCCTCACGACAGCGGGGCGGGCCACGTACAGCGGGTGGGGCTGCAGGCGAGGTCGCGGCGTCCGAGACCTGTCAGGCGTCATCCGCGCTGCCGGAGTGGCGGCTGATCCGATCTTGAGCGCTTTTCGTATCTAAATGTGATGCGTAATCATCAATATAACATTGAGTTGATTGGTTATTGATCGGTCGTGAGGTCTGAGAGGGCCAGGGAGTCCGGTGCAGCCGCTAAAACGCCATGTGAATCAGTCGCTTGCCTATGACGTGGCGATTGTCAGACATGGATTTGAGTAAAAGTTGATCGGATATCGCAATAAATGATTCTTTCGCATCATTTATTGATTCGATATATCGTTAATTGCGAATCCTCGTGGTATGATTTGCACAGAAACCTCAATGGGGATAACGACTTATGTGGATCTGGCAGCAGCCTGACTGGCCGCAGGGACGACTGGCGATCACGCCTCTGTTGAGCGAGATGAGCGCAACGCAGGCGGTGATGTCACCGTTGGTGGCGCAAGGGCAGCAATTGAAGGCTCGCCAACGTCTGCGCCTCGAAGCCACCTTGCTCAGTGAAGAGATGGAGGCCTGTGCCCGCCTGTCCGGCGTGGTATTTGGCAGGGCCGCATTGCGCGATGCCCTTTACCAGGCATTGGGGCTGGAATCCGGACAGCTGGAAGCGCCTCGTGGGCAGGTGCCGGGGATTGATGTCTTCGTGGATGTCATGCTCGAAGTGGTGCGGACGGCCTTCCAGCCGCTGGCGCGTGAGCAGGTACTGGAATGGCATCGCCGGGTGGGCCCCTTCCTGCCGCGCAGCAGTGGTCAGCGTCTCGGTGAATGGCGTGATGGGCCCCATGAAGCGGTCAGCGGACGTTATGGCCTCAAGCGATTGCGCTACCGAGCGCCTGGCATGACCGGTGATGAACTTGCGGATGAGCTGGAGCGTTTCTGGCAGCGTCTGGAAGAGGAGGAGCCGGAGGCTGGCAATCCCGGAGTGATCAACGCCCTCAGGCTGCATGCCCACTGGCAGGCGCTCTCACCACTGGCGCTGGGCAACGGGTTGATCGGACGCTTGCTGCTGACTCGCTGGTTGACGCGCGTCGATACGCTGGCGGCATTGCAGCAGCAGGGAGAGTGGACGGGGCAGGTGGCGAAACACTGGGAAGCAGAGGCGTTGGAGCAGCTCTGCTGGCGTCGCCAGACATTGTTCACGGTGGTGGCGGAGCGTCAGGAGGAGCTGCGTGAGCTCGAACAGCATTGTCTTGGTACGCCGGGCACCTCGCCGAGTGGGCAAGCGCTTCCACCTGAGCTCAACCGTGCCTTGAATGGCGATGCGGCCGATGAGGTGCTGCCGGGCGACATGAATGCCTGGGTCGCGTGGTGGCTGAGACAGCTGCGCGATGGCGGACGACGGACGGCATCCCACTACCTGAGAGTGCAGCGTGCCGAGCGTCTGTGGATGGAACATGCCAGAACGCCACTGAATTCCCGTCAGCGCGAACTGGTGCTGACCCTGCTGGAGCGTGATGACGACGAGGGTATCGGGCGTGCGGAGTATCGCGCGCTTGTCGAGACCTCAGACCCGACGGCAGCGCGAGATCTCGCCGATCTGACCGCCAAGCAGGTGCTGGAAAGCTATGGTGTCGGGCGCGGCACGCGCTATCGGCTGCCGGTCTTCGCGCCGCAGGAAGACAGCGCCGTGAGAAACGAGTCCTGAAAAGCGCGCCTTGAAAGCGGAAACATCGCGAAAAAAAGCGGGAAGGGTCATGACGACCTTTCCCGCTTTTTTTCATCTGGCTTGCCAGTGCTCTCAAGTCAGTGCTCTCAAGCCAGTGTGCTCAAGAGAGCCGGCCTCGTGTCAGACCTCATACGGCAGCACACCTGTGTAGATCGCGAAGAAGTGGCAGGTGCTGCCGCCGAGCACGAACAGATGCCAGATGGCGTGGTGATAGCGCAGGCGTGTCATCAGGAAGAAGATGACGCCCAGAGTATAGGTGATGCCTCCGGCCACCAGCAGGATGAGCCCCGTCTCGGAGAGCTGCTCGACCAGCAGGGGTGACGCGAACACGATCAGCCAGCCCATCAATAGATAGACGGTGACGCGCAGCGCACTGAAACGCGCTGGCCAGCGCAGCTTGAGAAAGATGCCGCCCAGCGCGAGGGACCAGATGATGGCAAACAGTGTCCAGCCTGTCGGACCCCGCAGATTGACCAGCAGAAAGGGGGTATAGGTGCCAGCGATGAGCAGATAGATGGCGCAGTGGTCCATCAACTGGAAAGCGGACTTGAGGCGTGGGTGGCGGATGCCATGATAGAGCGTCGAGGCAGCGTAGAGCGCGACCAGGGTGATGCCATAGAGGCTGATGCTGATGATCTTCCAGGGATCGGCCTCTGCCGCCAGACAGGCCATCACGATCAGCACCACGGTGCCGATGAGTCCCATGACAGCGCCGAGACCGTGGCTGGCACTATGTAGCCATTCTTCAAACCGGGTATAGAGAGCGGGACGTGACGATGTCTCGGATGACGATGTCGGTGAGGGAGAGGGTGAGGGCTTGCGCATGGTGATGTCTCCGGCGCGGATTCCTCTCAAGCCTACTCTCTATAGGATGACGCCGTCATGTCACGCTCTTTCGCCGCCTTCATGGGCTCTCGATGGGCGGGAGCACATCAGTGCCCCCCTCCCGCATCTCGATCTCTACTCGCTGCGCTCGATATCCACGTCGCTGGCGTGGGTGAAGTCATCGAGTGCCATCATGTGGCCAAGCTTGCCGGCCTTGGTCGAGAGGTATTGCTCGTTGTGCGGGTTCAGACCGGTGGTGATCGGCTGACGCTCGCTGATGGTGACGCCATCGCGGGTGAGCGCATCGACCTTGCGCGGGTTGTTGGTCATCAGCTTGAGGGTGCTGACCCCGAGATGCTCCAGCATCGGGACGCAGATATCGTAGCGGCGCATGTCAGCGCCGAAGCCCAGGCGCTCATTGGCTTCGACGGTATCGGCACCGCCATCCTGCAGCTCATAGGCGCGAATCTTGTTGAGCAGGCCGATGCCGCGCCCTTCCTGACGCAGGTAGAGCAGCACGCCACGCCCTTCGGCGGCAATGCGCTTGAGCGCTTCCTGCAGCTGATAGCCGCAGTCACAGCGCATGGAGAAGAGGGCGTCGCCGGTCAGGCACTCGGAATGCACACGGCCCAGCACCGGGGCACCGTCATCGATGTCGCCCAGGGTCAGAGCGATGTGGTCCTTGCCGGTGGTTTCGTCCTCGAAACCGTGCATGGTGAAGGTCGCCCAGGGGGTTGGCAGCCGCGAGGCGGCGATGAATCGAATGGTCACTGTTCACCTCGAACGCCCGAACAATCGCCGGGCTGAAAAAGCACGGGCATGCGGGGACTCGGCAATGTCTCGATGAGTGATTCACGTCATTGGCGGCCAGCATGCAATCATCAGGCGAGTTTACCAGTCTGAAGCGTGCGACTCATCGCCTGCGATGGAAAAGCGTTGTTGCCGACACCACCACAATCCGTGGAAGCACTTCAGGAGGAGAGGCCGGGCGGGTGTCTGGGCGGAAAGCGAGGGGAAAGCCAATGCATTTGTTGCATCGTCGCGATGGGCGGGATTTTGCTCAGGCTCTGATAGAATGCCGGGACATTCCCGAGCTGATGTGTGATTCCGATGACCCTGAAGAATGATCGCTTCCTGCGCGCGCTGGCCCGTCAGCCGGTTGACCGTACCCCTGTCTGGATGATGCGCCAGGCGGGCCGTTATCTGCCGGAATACCGTGAAATCCGCGGTCAGGCCGGTGGCTTCATGGACCTGTGCATGGACACCGCGCGTGCCTGCGAGGTGACGCTGCAGCCGCTGGAGCGTTTCCCGCTCGATGCCGCCATTCTGTTCTCCGACATCCTGACCATCCCGGATGCCATGGGCCTCGGGCTTTACTTCGAGACAGGTGAAGGTCCGAAATTCCGCAAGACGGTGCGCACCGCCGCGGAAATCGAGGCGCTGAGCGTTCCGAACGTCGAGCGTGATCTCGATTACGTCATGCGTGCCGTCTCGACCATCCGCCGCGAGCTGAACGGTCGCGTACCGCTGATCGGTTTCTCCGGCAGTCCCTGGACGCTGGCGACCTATATGGTCGAGGGCGGTTCCAGCAAGGACTTCCGCCACGTGAAAGGCCTGATGTATTCCAGCCCGGAAGCCATGCATCAGTTGCTCGACACCCTCGCTCAGGCCGTCACCGATTACCTGAACGCCCAGATCGCGGCGGGTGCCCAGGCAGTGCAGATCTTCGATACCTGGGGCGGCACCCTGTCCACACCGGCCTATCTCGAGTTCTCGCTGCGTTACATGGAGCAGATCGTCGCTGGCCTCAAGCCTGACAGCGAAGGCAATCGCGTGCCGGTGATCCTGTTCACCAAGAATGGCGGCCAGTGGCTCGAGCACATCGCCGCCAGCGGTTGTGACGGTGTCGGGCTGGACTGGACCACCGAGATGTCGGATGCGCGCGCGCGCGTCGGCCATCGCGTGGCCTTGCAGGGCAATCTGGACCCGAATGCGCTGTTCGGCACTCCCGCCGCGATTCGTGCCGAAGTCGGCCGCATTCTCGATAGCTACGGTCAGGGGCCTGGCCACATCTTCAACCTGGGGCATGGCATCAGCCAGTTCACTGACCCGGGCAACGTCAATGCTCTGATGGACGCTCTGCATGAGCTGAGCCCCGCCTATCATCAGGATGACACCGCCAACGCCACGCCGCTGGCGCGCGATTGAACCATGTCACTGATGGCTGACAGCCCCGCCGTGTCTTTCATGGCGGGGTATCACGCATGACGCCGCTGGAGCAGCGCCTCGCGCCAAGGCGAGGCTGGGCGTGCGTGGCACTGTTCTGTCTGCTGCTGATCCTGTTCGGCACGCTCACGCCGGGCGAGCCTCACCCGGAGCAGACCTTCCCCTGGGACAAGCTGCAGCATTTCTCCGCCTTCGCCTTGCTGGCACTGACCACGCGGCTGGCCGGGTTGAGCAGTCTGGTCATCCTGCCCGCCTTGCTGCTGCTGGGCGTTGGCATCGAGGGGCTGCAGCTGGTGATTCCCTATCGCGGGGCAGAAGTGCTGGATGCGCTGGCGGATTTCCTCGGCATTCTTGCCGGGCTTGGCTGCCACCTGGGCGGACGTCTGATGGTGCGCCTGAGCCGCCTGTGACGGGCCGTGTGCCAGGCCTCTACCCGCCAGAAGAGGCCTGGCGGGTGAGTCGTTGGTCATCGCGCGTCAACCCCAGTGCCTCGAGATCGTGCACAAGCTCTTTCCACTCCGCGTGTCTTTGGCTATGGTGCTGCGCCTGAGTCCTGTTGATTGATCAGGACTGCATCGCCCGATGACGCGTGCGTCGATGATTCAGGCCTTGAGGGTCTGATGTCCCGTCCTCTTATTCATACCTTGATATCCGACTCCGATATCCCTTGTGAGGGTTCTCATGACCGAACATCTCGATGGCTCCTGGTTCACCGAAATCTTCGACCGCCACGGCAGCGCCTTCTCGCTCAAGGTCAGCCACAAGCTGCATGACGAGCAGACGCCTTATCAGCACCTTGAGGTCTATGCCACCGAGACCTACGGCAATCTGATGGTGCTGGATGGCTGCGTGATGCTGACCGACCGCGACAACTTCCTCTATCACGAGATGATGTCGCATCCGGCGCTGTTCACCCACGCGGCCCCCAAGCGTGTCGTCATCATCGGGGGGGCGACTGTGGCACCCTGCGTGAGGTGCTCAAGCACCCGGGCGTGGAGAAGGTCACCCAGATCGACATCGATCCGGCGGTCACGCGGGCTTCCGAGCAGTTCTTCCCGGCACTGGTCGAGTCCAATGATGACCCGCGTGCCGAGCTGCTGTTCGAGGATGGCGTCAAGTGGGTCGACAACTGCCCGGACGAGAGCATCGACGTGCTGATCGTCGATTCCACGGATCCGGTCGGTCCGGCGGAAGGTCTGTTCAAGACCGACTTCCTCAAGCGCTGCCACCGTATCCTCAAGCAGGGGGGGTGATGGTGCAGCAAAGCGAGTCGCCGCTGTATCACACCGACTCCATCATCAAGGACCTGCGCAACGACATGGGCGAAGCGGGCTTCGACAGCGTCGCGACCCTGCCGTTCCCGCAGCCGGTATACCCGTCCGGCTGGTGGAGCTGCACCCTGGCGGGCAAGGGATGTGACGTGAAGTCCTTCCGTGAGGAAGACGCGGCTGCGGCCAGCTTCGCGCGCGATTTCTATACCGTGGAAGGCCATCGTGCCGCCCTGGTACTGCCTCCCTTCATGCAGCGTCTGCTGGAAGACTGAGTCATCCAGAAGCGCATCGGGGCGTGAAGAATGCGTTTCAGTGCGCGGTAGCGTTGAGTCAGGGGGGCTGCGACATTGGTCGCAACTCCCCAGACCGGAGCGCAGGGAAGTTCAAGAACGGCCGTTTCGTCATGAAACGGCCGTTTTTATTTTGCACCGATATGAAGCGAACGAGGCGTCAGACGCCACTATCTGCACGCTTGTCTCGCCATATGATCGACGGTCGGCATCGGGAGGTTTGGCCGTTTTCACTGCCGTTCGGCTGTTTTTTCAGCGTTGAACGCAGCGGATCACACGATAGGCGGAAATTGGAACGGAGCTTGCTATTGTCGAGGGGTGCCATGCACAGCATTGCACCATCACCGTCTCGGGGTGTTTCCGAGCGGATTCCAGACATACGCGAGGGATTCAAGATGCATAACAACAAGAAGCCACTGCTGATCGCTAGCGCCGCCCTCCTGGCTGCCTCGGTAGCCAGTGGTGCCAGTGCCGCGACTCTGGATAGCGTCAAGGAAAAGGGCTTTGTCCAGTGTGGTGTCAGCACCGGTCTGCCGGGCTTCTCGGCGCCGGATGACGCCGGCAACTGGCAGGGCCTGGATGTCGATGTCTGCCGTGGTGTCGCGGCGGCTGTGCTGGGTGATGCCAGCAAGGTGCGCTACGTCCCGCTGACGGCCAAGGAACGCTTCACCGCGCTGCAGTCCGGTGAAATCGATGTCCTGTCGCGCAATACCACCTGGACCGCCACGCGTGACACGTCTCTGGGCCTCAACTTCGCCGGCGTGAACTATTACGACGGCCAGGGCTTCATGGTCAGCAAGGACCTGGGGGTCTCCAGTGCCAAGGAGCTGGATGGCGCGGCGGTCTGTATCCAGTCCGGTACCACCACCGAGTTGAACCTGGCGGATTATTTCCGCCTCAACGAGATGTCCTTCGAGCCGGTCGTCTTCGACACCTCCGACCAGACCGTCAAGGGCTTCGAAGCGGGCCGCTGTGACGTCCTGACCTCCGACCAGTCCCAGCTCTACGCCCTGCGCATCAAGCTCTCCGATCCGGCCTCCGCCATGGTACTGCCGGAAGTCATCTCCAAGGAGCCGCTGGGCCCCGTCGTCCGTCAGGGCGATGACCAGTGGTTCAACATCGTCAAATGGACCCTGTTCGCTCAGATCAACGCCGAAGAGATGGGTCTGACCTCCGACAACATCGAAGCCAAGAAGTCGGATACCAATCCCAATGTCGCGCGTCTGGTCGGTGCCGATGGCAACTACGGCGAAGCCATGGGGCTCCCGGCTGACTGGGCCTATCAGGTCATCAAGCAGGTGGGCAACTACGGGCAGATGTTCGAGCGCAATGTCGGCACTGGTTCCGCTCTGGGGATCGAGCGTGGTCTGAACGCGCTGTGGACCGACGGCGGCGTCCAGTACGCACCGCCCGTTCGCTGATGCCTCGGCTCGCCTGGAGGTCCAGCGCGAGCCGGGTGAACCGTGACGCAGGCTGAGCAAGGACGCTGGCCAGGGAGAAGTGGCCATACGGTCATTTCCCCTGGCCAGCGTCGTGAGGGGCTTGGTCTGTTCCCCGTGATCCTTTCCTCGAGTGCCGAGAGATAACTGATCTGCCGTTCGATAGGGCGGCAGGCGGAAGTCGCATAGCTTTCCGGCGGAGATTGCCTGTATGACACAACCTGCTTCTCGCCCGCCGGCCACGGTCAAGCCGCCATTCTGGCGTGACCCGGCCAAGCGAGCACTGATCTTCCAACTTCTGATGCTGGCAGGCGTGTTCGGCGTGTTGGCGATCATCGTCAGCAATACCCTGACCAACCTCGAAAGCCGTGGCATCACCACCGGCTTTGCCTTCCTGGACAACACCGCAGGCTTTGGCATTCTGCAAAGTCTGATCGACTATTCCGAGCAGTCCACCTATGGCGATACCTTCATCGTCGGTCTGCTCAACACCCTGCTGGTATCCGCACTGGGCGTCATCGCGGCCACCGTGATCGGCTTCATCATGGGGATCGCCCGTCTCTCCCCCAACTGGCTGATCTCGCGGCTGGCGGCGGTCTATATCGAAGTCTTCCGCAACATTCCCCTGCTGCTGCAGATCTTCTTCTGGTACTTCGCCGTTCTTCGCACTCTGCCGAGTCCGCGAGGTTCGCTGTCGCTGGGCGAGGCCTTCTTCCTCAACGTGCGCGGTCTGTTCGTGCCGGCACCGATCACCTCCAGCGGCTTCTCGGTGGTGATTGCCGTGTTCGTGCTGGCCGTCGTCGCCAGCGGCATCTTCAGCTACTGGAACCGCCAGCGTCAGGCCCGTACCGGTCAGCGCTTGCCGGCGGGCTGGATCTCGCTCGGCCTGATCATCGTGGCGCCGCTGCTGGCCTACTTCGCGATGGGCATGCCGCTGAGCTGGGAGCTGCCGGAACTCAAGGGCTTCAACTTCCGTGGCGGCATCACGGTCGTTCCCGAGTTCCTCGCCCTGTGGGTCGCGCTGTCGGTGTACACCGCGGCGTTCATCGCCGAGATCGTGCGTTCCGGCATCGAGGCGGTACCGCACGGCCAGACGGAGGCCTCACGGGCGCTGTCGCTGTCAGGTGGCATGACGCTGCGCCTCGTGGTGGTGCCGCAGGCACTGCGCGTCATCATCCCGCCGCTGACCAGCCAGTACCTGAACCTGATCAAGAACTCGTCGCTGGCCACGGCCATCGGCTATCCCGATCTGGTCTCGGTCTTCGCGGGTACCACGCTCAACCAGACGGGTCAGGCCATCGAGGTGATCGCCATGACGATGCTGGTGTATCTGACCATCAGTCTGCTGGTCTCCATGTTCATGAACTGGTTCAACGCCCGCATGGCGTTGGTCGAGCGCTGAGGGTCTGCCCATGTCGATTGAAAAGACCCTGTCACGGGTTACCGAGAAGATGATCGATTCCCGCCCGGCGCCAAGCGACAGCATCGGTGCGGTGGCCTGGCTGCGAGCCAATCTGTTCGCCGGACCGATCAATACGCTGTTCACGCTGTTCGCGCTGTATCTGGTCTACCTGCTGGTGGTGCCCAGCCTGCAATGGGCGCTGATCGATGCCGACTGGAGTGGCACATCGCGTGCTGATTGCACGGGTGAGGGGGCGTGCTGGGTCTTCATCAGCGCCCGCCTCGATCAGTTCATCTATGGCTTCTATCCGAGTGAGGAGACCTGGCGGGTCGATATCGTGTTCGCCATCTTTGCCGTGCTGATCGCCTGGCTGGCGATTCCGAAACTGCCGGCAAAGGGCTGGGTCGCCATCGTCACGCTGGCGGTCTTCCCCTTCATCGCCTACTTCCTGCTGCATGGTGGCAGCTTCGGGCTCGAGGTCGTCGGCACCCACGAGTGGGGCGGCCTGATGCTGACTCTGGTGCTGGCGGTGGTGGGCATCGTGGCGGCATTGCCGCTGGGGATCCTGCTGGCGCTGGGACGGCGTTCCGAGATGCCGATCGTGAAGAGCATCTGCGTCGTGTTCATCGAGTTCTGGCGCGGGGTACCGTTGATCACCGTGCTGTTCATGGCCTCGGTGATGTTGCCGCTGTTCGTGCCCGGTGAGGTCAATCTGGACAAGCTGGTGCGTGCGCTGATCGGCATCACCCTGTTCCAGAGTGCCTACATGGCGGAGGTGGTGCGTGGTGGCCTGCAGGCGATCCCGAAAGGGCAGACCGAGGCCGGCATGGCGCTGGGGCTGGGCTACTGGCGCAACATGGGGCTGATCGTGCTGCCCCAGGCGCTCAAGATGATGATCCCCGGCATCGTCAACACCTTCATCGCCCTGTTCAAGGACACCTCGCTGGTACTGATCATCGGGCTCTTCGATCTGCTCGCCATCGTGCAGGCCGGTCTCGCCGACCCCAAATGGCTGGGCTACTCCATCGAGGGCTATGCCTTCGTAGCACTGGTCTTCTGGGTCTTCTGCTTCAGCATGTCGCGCTACAGCCAGTATCTCGAGCGCCTGCTGCATACCGGTCACAAGAAGCGCTGATCACGGCGCCAAGGAATCTTCATCATGACAACGACAACATCCGCCTCGCAGGGCAAAACCGGTGCCGATGAGCGCCCGATGATCGAGCTCAAGGGCCTCAACAAGTGGTACGGCGACTTCCACGTGCTGCGTGACATCAACCTGAGCGTGCGCAAGGGCGAACGTATCGTCATCTGCGGGCCTTCAGGGTCCGGCAAGTCGACGATGATCCGCTGCATCAATCATCTCGAGGAGCATCAGGAAGGCGATATCGTGGTCAACGGCATGCCGCTGACCCAGGACATCAAGCAGATCGAGGCGATCCGTCGCAACGTCGGCATGGTCTTCCAGCACTTCAATCTGTTCCCGCATCTGACGGTGCTGGAGAACTGCTGTCTGGCGCCGATCTGGGTACAGAAGCGGCCACGCCGCGAGGCGGAAGCCGAAGCCATGAAGTACCTGGAGCGGGTGCGCATCGCCGATCAGGCCCACAAGTTCCCGGGGCAGCTGTCCGGCGGCCAGCAGCAGCGTGTCGCGATCGCACGCTCGCTGTGTCTGAGCCCGGAGGTGATGCTGTTCGATGAGCCGACGTCGGCGCTGGACCCGGAGATGATCAAGGAAGTGCTGGATGTCATGGTCGAACTGGCCAATGAAGGCATGACCATGCTGTGCGTGACCCACGAGATGGGCTTCGCCAAGACGGTGGCGGATCGTGTCATCTTCATGGATCAGGGGCAGATCATCGAAGAGAACGCGCCGGAGCCGTTCTTCAACAATCCGCAGTCCGAGCGGACCCAGCTGTTCCTCAGCCAGATACTGGGGCATTGAGGCCACGGACTGATCGGATGATGTGAGCCGCAGAAAAGACAACGCCCTGCGTGATGACAATCACACAGGGCGTTTTCGTATGTCTTCCACAAGGACGTCAGTGAGTGCTTGCTTCGTCCGAGCGTCACTCATCGTGACGTGTCATCAGAGGCTAGGCTCCGTCCTGCGTGCCTCGGTGCTGCTGGTGTCCGGAAGCTCATCGTCGCCGCCCAGGCTCGGTTCCTGCGGCTTGGCGGCGGCCTTGGACGATGCTTCGGCAGGCGTCGTTGCCGCCGGTGTGGCAGCTGATGCCTCGCCCTCGCGCGGCCAGGTGACACTACGCGGCTTGCCGACCCAGCTGTCGTCATCGTCATGCACGGCAGGGCGACGTGAGATGGAGCGCGTGACAAGTGCGGCTGCATCCAACGAGTGGTTGGCGCCACGTACGCTCATCACGTGATGCGGTGCCATCAACAGCTCGAACAGCAGACGCGTGAGAACGGAGGCCAGCAGGAAGCCGCCGACACCCTGAGACAGGACTGGCCATTGTGCCAGCAGTGAATTGTCCGGCCCGATGGGCGTCAGGTGCTGCAGCGTCCAACCGGTAGCCGCGACCAGAAGGCCCAGCTGAATCGACAGGTGAGCGGTGACCAGCACACGGCGGGGCAGTGGGCGGCGCATCAGGAGCAGATCGCGCATCGAGACATCTCCGGAACAGAGCAAAAGAGTGAGAGGGCGAGAAAGAGGACAGAGCGGGCCCTGTGTGCAGCGGATGTTAGCACGCACTTCGCCAGCCGCGTCATGTCCGGGAGTGGCGACGGCCATGTCGTCATGTCGGCAATTCTCCTAGCTTGGGTGTGGAAAAATTACCCCCACAGTCCGGCAAGGGTTGAATGTTCACTCCGCTGCCAGCATGTCCTCTGATGAACGCAGAAGATGATCGTCAATATCTGATCAACGACGCCTCACGAGAGACAGGGAGTGTGTAAATGGTTACTTACATCGTTGCTGCTGATGCCGCCCGCGCTCGTATCTTTGCCCGTGCTGCCGGCAAGGTCACTGAAGTGGACAGCCTCGTACATCCTGAAAGCCGTCAGCATACCGGTGACTTGAGAACCGGTGGCAAGGGCGAGTCCAGTGGCGGGCACGGTAGCCTGCATCAGACGGGAGATGATGGCGCGACCTCGGACAAGCATCAGGACTTCTTCGCCAAGGAAGTGGCGCAATATCTCAAGCAGGCGGCCAACGACGGCAAGTTTGATCAGCTGATCATCGCTGCCGCACCCAAGTTCCTCGGTGCGCTGCGTGACAAGCTCGACAAGCCGGTGGCCAAGCTGGTCAGCGAGACCGTCGACAAGGATCTCTCCCATGAGAGTGCCGACGACATCAAGCAGCGCTTCACTGGCCTGAATCACTGAAGTCGGTGACATGACGGCAGGGCGTTACACGGCCTGCTGAATCTGAAAGCACCGTCAGCGGACTCGCTGGCGGTGCTTGTGCGTTGGCGTCATGCAATATGGAGGGTAAGTGAGTGCTTGCGTACCTGCAGCCATGCTGCTTGATGGTCACGGTACCTGATGCATCTCGATCTCGTCGCTGCGTGAGGCAGAGCCACTCAGGGTGCGGCAGCTCGTCACGAACTCGCGCATGGCCTGGGTAATGAAGCGGTCGCGATGATGGACGAATCGATAGGCGCGAGTCAGTTCCAGCCATGGGGTAGGCAGCTCGACCAGGCTACCGCGCCGGAAGGCGTCTCGTAGCGCCAGTCGTGAAACGCAGCCGATCCCCAGGCCGGCCTCCACCGCGCGCTTTATCCCCTCGGTGTGCTCCAGTTCCATCATGATGTCGAGTCGCTGGGCCACGCTGTCCGAGGGGCTCTCGAGGTGTGGGCGCAGTGCCTGTTCGAAGGTGCTGCGGGTGCCAGAGCCCCGTTCACGCATGATCCAGCGCGCCTCCAGCAGACGTGCGAGCGTCAACTCTCCTCGGGCCAGAGGATGCGAGGGAGCGCAGAAGATGCTCAGGCGATCACTTACCCAGTGCGTGGCTTCCAGCAATGGGTGCTCCACCTCGCCTTCCACCAGCCCGATATCGAGCTCGAAATGCGCTAGCTTCTCGATCAGCTGGTGGGTGTTGAGGACATGCAGCTCCACACGGCTGGCCGGATGATGCTCGAGGAAGCTGCCGACGATCTGGGGCGCCAGGTAGTTGCCGATGGTCAGGGTGGCGCCGATTTCCAGTGAACCGGTGGCATCCTGCTGGCCGAGCAGCTGCTCGAGTTCTTCCGCCTGATCCAGCAAGGCGATGGCCTTGGGAAGCAGTTCGCGGCCAAGGCCATTGAGGCGCAGGCGTTTGCCATGCCGGTCGAACAGGCGGCAGTCGAACTGGCGCTCCAGTTCGGCCAGGGCCGTGCTGGCGGCGGACTGTGACATCGCGAGGCTTTCGGCTGCCAGCGAGACGTTGTCGTGGCGTGCCACGGCAACGAAGACCGCCAGTTGTCGCAGGCTGTAACGCATTCCGCCTCCTTGTGCATGCAGGCAGTGTCGAGAGGAGCTCGCTGGCCAGCGCAACACCCGGTTCGCGCTGCAATGTGAAGCAGGCCATTGCCGGGCTTGTAATGCGATTCATTCGCAATCAATATTGATAGTCTGGATAACCTATATCCAGATAAACCATTTAACGCATAACCCAACAGTGACTACAATCGCTGCATAGTTCATTGGGTCATAAGCTGTTATTTGCTTATTCCATAATAGAATGCTTGATTTCAAGGGGCGCGACCCCGGGAGGCCACCAGGTGAGCAGTCTGACCACTACCGAAGTCATCGACGTCCATCATTGGAACGACTCGCTGTTCAGCTTCCGCACCCAGCGGGAAGACAGCCTGCGCTTCAAGAATGGCCAGTTCGTGATGATCGGCCTGGAAGTCGAAGGCAAGCCGCTGATGCGCGCCTACTCGATCGCCAGCCCGAACTACGAAGAGCATCTGGAGTTCTTTTCCATCAAGGTGCAGGACGGCCCGCTGACCTCACGCCTTCAGCACCTCAAGCCGGGTGACCAGATCATGGTCTCGCGCAAGCCCACCGGAACGCTGGTGCTGGACGATCTGCTGCCGGGCGAGAATCTTTACCTGTTCTCCACCGGAACTGGCCTGGCGCCCTTCCTGAGCGTGATTCAGGACCCGGAGACCTATGAGCGCTATGACAAGATCGTCCTGATGCACGGTGTGCGCCATGTCTCAGAGCTGGCCTATGCCGACATGATCGCGGAAGAGCTGCCCAAGCACGAGTATCTTGGGGAAGAGATCGCCGAGAAGCTGATCTACTACCCGACCGTGACGCGCGAGGAGTTCCGCAATCAGGGCCGCATCACGGATCTGGTCGAGAATGGCAAGCTGTTCGAGGACATCGGCCTGCCGCCGCTGGACCCGAAGCGTGACCGCGCGATGATCTGCGGCTCGCCGGCGATGCTCGACGATATCAGCGCCATGCTGGATGCCCGTGGCTTCGCCATCTCGCCGAAGATGGGTGTGCCGGGTGACTATGTGATCGAGCGTGCCTTTGTTGAGAAGTGAGCGTGTTGAGAAGTGAGCGTGTTGAGAAGTGAGCGTGTCGAGACGTAAGCATGTCGAGAAGTGATGCCCTGAGCATGAACCACGAGCATCACGCATGAACGGCACGTGCTGAAACGAAAAAACCGCAGACCAATGGCCTGCGGTTTTTTGTGTGCTCATGTCACCCGTCGGGGCAGCACGTCATCGCCAGGGCTTGCACCAGGGGCTTAGACGGCGTCCTTGCCGGTCTCGCCGGTACGGATGCGAATGACCTGCTCCAGCGGCGAGACGAAGATCTTGCCGTCACCGATCTTGCCGGTGTTGGCGACATTGGTGATCGCCTCGATCACGGAATCGATCATGGCGTCATCCACGGCGACCTCGAGCTTCACCTTGGGAAGGAAGTCGACCACATACTCGGCACCCCGATACAGCTCCGTGTGGCCCTTCTGGCGGCCAAAACCCTTGACCTCGGTCACGGTGATACCCTGGACGCCAATCTCGGACAGGGATTCGCGTACGTCGTCGAGCTTGAATGGCTTGATGATGGCAGTGACCAGTTTCATCGTCTCTCTCCTTGGGTGATGGTGCGGGTGGCGTTGCTGCTCGCCACGCCAGCCCCTATTGCTCAAGCATACACCGCTTATCCGGTCAGGAAAAAAGACTCCCGCCAGGTGGCGGGAGTCTTTGGGTGTCGCGTGAGTCTCGATCCTTGATTACTTGCGGCTGGAGGTGAATTCCGGATACGCCTCCATGCCACATTCCGCCAGATCGACGCCTTCGTACTCTTCCTCTTCGCTGACGCGCAGTCCCATGATGGTCTTGATGACCAGCCAGACCACGAAGCTTGCGATGAATACCCAGGCGAAGATGGACACGGCGCCCAGCAGCTGTGCGGAGAAGGTGGCATCGTCATTGGTCAGCGGCACTGCCATCAGGCCCCAGAGACCGACTACACCGTGGACGGAGATGGCACCGACCGGGTCATCGAGCTTGAGCTTGTCGAGGCCGACGATGGAGAACACCACCAGCAGGCCACCGACGGCGCCGATCAGGGTGGCAGCACCGACACTCGGTGCCAGCGGACCAGCGGTGATGGCGACCAGGCCAGCCAGGGCGCCGTTGAGGGCCATGGTCAGGTCAGCCTTGCGGAACCACAGGCGGGCGAGGATCAGGGCAGCGATGACACCCCCGCAGGCAGCGGCGTTGGTGTTGACGAAGACCTGAGCGACCGCGTTGGCTTCATCGATGTTGGACAGCACCAGCTCGGAGCCGCCGTTGAAGCCCAGCCATCCCAGCCACAGGATGAAGGTGCCCAGGGTCGCCAGCGGCAGATTGGAGCCCGGGATGGCGTTGATCTCACCGTTCTTGCCGTACTTGCCCTTGCGAGCCCCCAGCAGCAGCACGCCAGCCAGTGCGGCGGAAGCGCCTGCCATGTGCACGATGCCGGAGCCGGCGAAGTCACTGAAGCCCGCTTCGCTCAGGAAGCCGCCACCCCAGGTCCAGTAGCCCTGGACCGGGTAGATGACGCCCGTCATGACCACGGCGAAGGCCAGGAAGGCCCACAGCTTCATGCGCTCGGCGACTGCACCGGAGACGATGGACATGGCGGTCGCCACGAACACCACCTGGAAGAAGAAGTCGGAACGCGCGCTGTAGTAGATGTCGCCACCGGAAGCGAGCGCTTCCTCAGCGGTATTCTCGGCGCCGATCAAGAAGCCCAGGCTCGGCAGGAAGCCGCCTTCGGCGCTTGAGTACATGATGTGGTAACCGACCACCATGTACATGGTGCAGGCGATGGCGAACAGCGCCACGTTCTTGGTCAGGATCTCGGTAGTGTTCTTGGCGCGTACCAGGCCAGCTTCCAGCATGGCAAAGCCGGCAGCCATCCACAGCACCAGGGCGCCACAGACCAGGAAATAGAAGGTATCAAGTGCGTACTTGACCTCGATGATCTCGTTCATGCGGGATTCTCCTTTATTATTGTGCGCGGGGCTCAGACAGCATCGGCGCCGCGTTCACCGGTACGGATACGGATCACGTCATCCAGCGGGGTGACGAACAGCTTGCCGTCGCCGATCTTGCCGCTGTTGGCTGCCTGGGTGATGGCGTCCAGCACCGTTTCCACACTGCTGTCATCAACAGCCACTTCAATCTTGACCTTGGGAAGGAAGTCGACGACATACTCGGCGCCGCGATACAGCTCGGTGTGGCCCTTCTGTCGCCCGAAGCCCTTCACTTCCGTGACCGTGATGCCTTGCACGCCGTTGTCGGCCAGCGCTTCACGCACGTCGTCCAGCTTGAAGGGTTTGATGATGGCGGTGATCAGTTTCATGTGCTGCCCCCGTTTGCTACCGCAATGATCTGTCATGTTGAGTGCGGCCAATCAGACACTGCTGGTGGCCTGTTCCTGACAAGTGCATCGCACGAGGTATGCCATGAGGTTAAAAAATCTTTAAATTCATCTAGTTGTGCTGAAGGAAAAAGCAGCTCCGCAGCAAGGCCAAAAATGACGGCAAGAAGAACGCCATGGCGATGCACCGCTTTGGTGCCTGAATTGCGGCTTTCGAGGTAGGAGATAGCGCTAATATGGTGCACAAGGGCCGGTGCCTGCCGTCAGTGGCGAGAGATTCGGGGTCGGGACATGCGTCAGGCCAGCGGGTTGCGTATCCTTGCAACATGACATGATGTCCCCCACGTTTCGGGGAGATCCTTTTCTCTGACCGACAGCCCCATGATGGGCCCGTCGGCTTGCAATGGCTGAGGTGGAGCATGTTCAAGAACGACGTCATCGGGCGTATGGCCCAGCAGATCGGTGAGCGCCTCCAGGACGCCTCGCACGGCCCGGAAGAGCTGCAGAAGTCCGTACAGGGCGTGATGCGCAGCGCCTTTGATCGCATGGAACTGGTGTCGCGCGAGGACTTCGACATCATGATGGATGTGCTGACGCGGACTCGCGGGCGTGTGGAGTCGCTGGAGAAGCAGGTCATCGCACTTGAGGCGCTGCTGGAGAAGCAGGGACTGGTGGCGGGTGCTGCGTCGACCACCGAGCCTGCCGTGGCGGTGGACGATGAGGGAGAGACCGCGCTGGCAAAGCGGGAAGCCGCCAGCCACGCCGAGGAGATCGAGCGTCAACGCGACGCCTGAATGGCATGCTGCCAAAAAAACCGCCACACCCGTCGAGGTGTGGCGGTTTTTTTGTGTCCGTCGCATGAGGCGGGTGCCGGGCAGGTCAGACCGTCTGTGGACGAGACCCCATCAACCAGCGAACCAGGCCCACCAGAGATGCCACGATCCAGAACACCTCGATCACGAAGCTGGCGAGATTGAAGTTGATGCACAGGCTGATCAACAAGAGGATCGCCCCGCTCAGATTCATGAGGTTGTAGGTCAGGCTACGTGCATCGAGTCTGCCAATCTGCAGCAGAAAGAAGGCACCGACCACCAGAGAGGTGCCGAGCATGCCGATGATGTCCGCCATGGGTGCCAGCGAGGCAAGCATGTCTTGCATGGGGTGTTACTCCTGAAACAAGCCGAAGTCGTCCTGAATGGCTGGCCCTTTCCGTGGGTTGGACGATTCTCTGCCACCCTTGGGTGGCCTCCTTGAGACAGCTTGGCGGTTGTATCAGCAGGGCCGAGACAACCGATCAAATATACCAGCAGTCCCCCTCTTGAGGCACTCCTGTAGCGCCTGGAGCACCGCCTTGCATGTTCCATGAGCACTCTTCTGGTGCAGGCCCGAGGGCTGGCGATCCGTCAGGTGCTCCATGTCGCCAACTTCGTGAAATATCTGCTAGAACGCGCGTTATTTCATGGAAAAAGCCGGTTGATGGGCTATTTTCAACGTTCAGTCCGCATGAATGTCTCGAGCTGAACAGACACGGCAGCCAGTCCGGCGCATCGAAGGAGGCTGGCATTGGGTGGGGCCTGCGTGACTCTCGGGAAAGGCACTCCCTTCCCTCGCGCCTCTTCTCTTGAGCCCAGCCTCCTGAGTCATGCCAGGGCGTTTCTCCATTCACTTCTTCATGAACATCTCCGTGAACTACTTCGTGAAGCTCTTCATGAAGTTCATGCCGCGATGTCGACGGGAAACGCTGCCGTTGGTTCATCGTGCGGGTGCCTTGCCCGTTCCGGGTGACGATATTGCCTCTCTGCCGCCTGTTTCGCCGGTCTGGCCGGGTGCTGGAGGAGGGCTGATGTCGCCCTCAAATGTTGATTCAGAGTGTAATGCGTCACGCTTCGATGAGGTGGTGCGGCTCGGTGTCCATATCGATAGGGTTTGGCGTTGCCAGATGATGGATATTTGAGCGCTGGGAAATGCCCTGTCGAGGGGGTTATGTAATGTTATCCACAGTCGGTATTTTCCTTACGTATCCAGTAATTCTAGGGGTTGGTGGCGTAATGAAAATTATGAAACGGGTGGCTGGAATTGCTGATAATACCGTTGCGGTGCAGTGAGGACATGCCGTGTCCGGCAGCGCGAGTGACATTTGAGGAGTGCCGTATCGCCAAGCGTTGAGTCGTGTGCACGCTGGCAGGTATGAGATTTGCCATGCTGGAGGAGATGGCACCGGTATCGTGCCCTCGCGCTCATGGCAGGCGGGTGCCTGCTCCGATTGCGCCGTGCAGCAGAGAGGCGGCATCACGCAGGGAAGACTCATGTCATTGGCAATGTTGCGCACGCGCGCATCTCTTGGTCTTGAAGCTCCGGAGGTGCAGGTAGAGGTACACCTCTCCAACGGGCTGCCGGGGCTCTCCATCGTTGGCTTGCCGGAAGCGGCGGTGAAGGAAAGTCGTGAGCGAGTGCGCAGCGCATTGCTCAATGCAGGCTTCGAGTTTCCAGCGCGCCGAATCACCCTCAATCTGGCCCCGGCTGACCTGCCCAAGGAGGGTGGGCGCTTTGATCTGCCGATCGCACTGGGCATCCTGGTGGCATCCGGTCAGGTGCCGGAAGAGGCCGTGGCGCAGATCGAGTGTCTGGGCGAGTTGGCACTCGATGGCAGCATTCGCTCCGTTACGGGCGTGCTGCCTGCTGCGCTCTGCTGTCGCAAGGCCGGGCGCACCCTGGTGGTGCCGCGTGGCAATGCCGATGAGGCCGCGCTGGCGGAACAGCTGGATGTGCTGTCCGTGGGCCATCTGCTGGAGTTGGTGGCGCACCTTCTCGGGCGTGAGAGGATCATGCCGCATGTCTGTTCCGTCACTCCTCAGGCGCGACTCCCGGAGCCGGACCTGAGCGAGGTGCGTGGCCAGCATCAGGCGCGGCGTGCGCTGGAGATTGCCGCTGCGGGAGGCCACAACCTGCTGTTCGCGGGGCCGCCGGGTACGGGCAAGACGATGCTGGCCAGTCGCCTCTCCGGCATTCTGCCGCCGCTGGGAGAAGCCGAGGCCCTGGAAGTCGCGGCGGTACGCTCGGTCTGCGGGATGCCGATCATGGAGCGCTGGGGCCAGCGGCCCTTCCGGGCGCCGCATCATACCGCCAGTGGTGTCGCGCTGGTCGGGGGTGGCTCCAGGCCGCGTCCGGGAGAGGTGTCGCTGGCCCATCATGGCGTGCTGTTTCTGGACGAGCTGGCGGAATTTGATCGTGGTGTACTGGAAGTGATGCGTGAGCCGCTGGAGAGCGGTCGCATCCTCATCTCGCGTGCCAGCCATCAGCGGCGCTTTCCGGCACGTTTCCAGCTGGTGGCGGCGATGAACCCCTGCCCGTGCGGCTATCTTGGTGACAGCCGTCGCAACTGCAGTTGCACGCCGGCCCAGATCCAGCGCTATCAGGCGCGCCTATCTGGCCCGCTGCTGGACCGTATCGATCTGCAGGTCGAGGTACCGGGACTGCCTGCTGAGGAGCTGACGTCCGCGACCCCCGGTGAGGCCTCGGACGCAGTGCGCGAACGGGTGCTGGCAGCCCGCGCTCGTCAATTGGCCCGCGGCGGGCTCAATGCCCATCTCGACACCCATGCCCTGGAAGCCGCCTGCCAGCTGGAGGACGGCGAGCGTCAGTGGCTGGCCGGCGTGCTGTCGCGTCTCAATCTCTCGGCGCGTGCCTATCACCGGGTATTGCGTGTCGCGCTGACGTTGAGCGATCTCATTGCGCAGGATGGCGTGCAGCGGCCCCAGCTGATGGAAGCCATCGGCTATCGTCAGCTGGACCGCATGATGGGGAGAGACCCGGCCCGCCCGGGAGCGGAACAACGCAGCGCCTGAGCACTGCCTGTCGGGCCGCGTCGCCCGTTCAGAAGGACGGGCTGTCCGCGCCGGGGATGCCCTCACGGATCAGGCGCGAGAAGTCGCCGTCCGGGTGCTCGTCGGCGGCGATGGCGGCAGGGTTGATCAGGCTTCTGGCCTTGAGCTCGTCGAAGGGTGCGGCGCCACTGAGCGCATCCTGGTCCGCGACATATTCCGGCAGATAGCCGGAGAGCAGCAGTCGATAGTCCAGCGGCAGGCCGTCGGTGAGGCGCGTCATCATTGCGTAGACGAGGGTGGTGCAGTTGCTGGTGGCGGTGTTGTAGAAGCGTGGCTGAGTGCGCAATGTCTCGGCTTCGTCGACGTAGGCCAGCAGCAATTCGCGGATCAGTTCGCGCGGCATCTGCACCCGATAGAGATGCACCTGCTCCCCGCGCACGTTGCTGCGCACGCGGATGATGTCGCGCTCGTCAGCGGCGATCACCGCCAGTTCGTACTCCTTGAACATCCCGCCCAGTGTCGAGAAGGCCTCGTCACGCTCCTTGCGGATTTCCACCGAGAAGGCCAGATGGCGTCCATCGGCGAAACCGAAGCTGACCAGCGTATGAGCGATCTGCGGCCCCATCCAGTGACTGGTCAACAGATCCACCGAGGTCAGTTGATCCAGAGGATAGTCCCGACTCTCCCAGCGCGGCGTGTAATCCTCAGGCGTGCGCCACTCGAAGTTGCGCACCTGTTCGAGGTGCAGGATGTCATCTTGGCTGAGGCTCCCCTCGACCAGATGTTCGACCTCCGGCGCCCAGTCGCGGTCCGCCCGCGGGGTGATGCTGTTCCACCAGCCGAGGCTGGCGACCAACAGCATCAGGTAGCTGCCCGCCAGTCGCCAGCGAATCGCATGGAGTTGCGGCCACCACAGCGCAATGACACAGATGAGGCTCAGCGCACCCGCGAGGACGGCCAGTGTCGTGCGAAGCCCCTCCGGTCCCGGCAGGCGGAACCACAGGGCAGGCATCAGCCACAGGCTCGCCCCCAGCAAGGCAAGGCTGGCGACGCTGCGGAGCACGATGCTGGTCAGGCTCATCGGCCGGCACTCATGAGCGATTCTCTTCGACGATGGCCTGCTCGAGACGCGCCAGTCGACCCGGTACCAGGCTGTCCTCCAGGGTCGAGATGCGCAGGATATGGCCGAGCGCCGGGTGAGGGGAGCGGGTGATCAGCACGCCCTGCGCCATCAGTTGCTGCTGAACCTGAGCAGCCCGCTCGGCGCTCTTGAGGCGCACGCAGAGGAAGTTGGTGGCACTGGGGAGGACGTCAGCCCCCAGCGAGCGCAGGTGCTCGGCAAGCTGATCACGAGACTGGATGACCGCGGCAACGTGAGTCGCGGCTTCTTCGGGATGCTTCAGCAGCAGCTCGCCGGCTGCCAGTGCCGGCGCGCTGACGGCATAGTGGATCCGAACCTTGGTCAGAAGGGCGAGATCCTCACGCTCGGCGATCATGAAGCCGAGACGCAGGCCCGCCAGTCCATAAGCCTTGGAGAAGGTGCGCAGCCGGAAGGTACGAGCCATCGGGGCATTGTCGGCCTGCGCCGCATCGGGGCGGAAGTCGTGATAGGCCTCGTCCAGCAGCAGGCTGCAGTCCGCTGGGAGCGCATCACGCAGTGCTCGGACATCTTCATCCGAGTGCAGGTGCCCGCTGGGGTTGTCCGGGTTGGCGAGATAGACGACACGGGCCGCATGCTGACTTGCCGCCGCGGCGAGTGCGGCGAGATCCGGTGCCAGCTGGGCGAAATGGAGGGCATCATCAGAGGCATGGGCTTCGGTATATGGCACTTCAATGACCTCAGCACCGAGACCGCGCGCAAAGTACGCCAGTGTGGGGTAGGTGCCGGCACTGGTGATCACGCGCTCTCCCGCACAGATGGTGGCGCGCATCACCAGCGCCAGCAGGCTGTCGGCGCCGGCGTCGACCAGCAGCGTCTCGTAGGCGACGCCCAGGCGCTCGGCCAGTTGATGGCGCAGTTGCCAGGCATCGGCGTCCGCGTAGCTGCGGCTCAGGTCTGCCAGGGCATGGCCCAGCTCGCCGCCGAGTACCGCGTGGGGCATGTCGAGCCCTTCATTGGAGCCGTACTGATGCGGCAGCGCATGCCCCAGTCTGCGTTCCAGCGCCTTGATGCCGGGGAACGGGTTGTGCGGTCCCTCCTGATAAAGGTGGGCCAGGAAACGGCGGGGAGTGGCGGTAGTCATCTTGGCTCCAGAGGCGGTAACGGATGACGCCGGGAGGCAGGAGGTGGCCATGCGGCGTCAGAGAGTGAGTCGAGGAGACAGTGGGCGCTCAGGAGGCAGGTCGCGCACTGGCAAGGGCGTCAAGCGCCGCCTGATCGAAGGCGCCGCTGAGCGTGAATGTCCGGGTCTGCTGGCGCTCCGCGCTGAGACGGCGCACCAGCTCCAGTGTCAGCTGGTAGGGCTGCAGGGTGCGGTCGGAGAGCCTCAGGGGGCCACCGCTGGTATCCAGGCGTGCCACGAGGCGCCATTGCAGACTGTCGATGCCGGGGCGATCGTTGCTCCAGTTGAGCACCTGCGGGCCATCCTTGAGCGCCAGCAGGGCACGTGTCAGCGCTTCATTGAGTGCGCCGGGCTGCACCTCGAGACTGGTATCCACTTCAGGAGGTGCCAGCAGCAGGACCTGCTCGCCCAGTGGCGGGGTCCAGCTCTGCTCATCCAGCAGGCGGGCAGCACTCTGGCCCAGGCCATAGATGGGGTCGCGCTCCGCGCGTGGCACCTGATCCAGTCCCATGCAGCCGGTCAGACCGGTGATCAACATCAGGCTCGCCAGTGTTCGCAGCCCGCGACTCATTCGTGACATGCCGGGGCGCCTCCCCTGCCATCAGGGGCCTCAAGTTCCGGGCGCGGCGACAGCGCATCGAGGAAGGCATCCAGCTCGGCGAACAAGGCCGTGCGAATCGGCTCGGCCTCATTGACCAGATGATGCTGCGCCTCGGGGTGGCGATGAATCCGCGCGTTGGGGAACTTGCTGGCCAGCACGTCGAGATTCCACTGCCAGTCCACCGTGGTGTCCTGTTCGCCCTGCAGTATCAGGGTGGGTAGCGAGCAGGGCGGGAGGGCCTGCAGGCGTGGAATCCAGGCGCGCATGGCCGAGACCCACTTCACGGCGAGTCGATCCGCCTGAAGCGGGTCGTTGGTGCTCAGGAACTCGTAGAACGCCGCGTCATTGGTATTCGCGCGGTACTTGCGCGGAATGGAGTCGATGAAGGGGCGCGCCATGCTATGCAGCCAGCGGGACTGCGGCCACCCCCAGGGGCGGACCAGCGGGGCGAGCAGCGCGATTCCCTGCCAGCGCGAGTCACTGCCACGCATCAGGGCGTCGGTGGCCAGCACGGAGCCGCCGGTGCTCTGACCGATCCCGAACCAGGGATGCGGCGCCAGGTCGTGGACTTCCAGGTACTCCTGAAACGCCTGCAGGCAGCCGACATAGTCACCGAAGTCATCGATGGAAGCCGGCTCGCCGGAGGACAGGCCATGCCCCGGCAGGTCCCACAGCGCGACCTGCCAGCCCTGTTTCAGCAGGTGGGCCAGCAGGTGCCGATACAGCGCGAGGTGATCGAAATATCCATGCACCACGAAGATGGTGCCGCGCGGACTCGGCGGAGTCCACAGCTGTGCCCACAGGCGAAAATCGCCAGCATCGAGGTGTCCGGCATGTACGGTGACATGTGCGCTGCGCAGTTCATCCAGGCCATAGTGGCTCAGGTAACAGGCCAGCGGGCTGGTCGTCTGACCGGGCAGACACTCAGGCAGACGAATGAAAGGGCCATAATCGAGCAGTGCGCTGAAGTCGGGCATGGTGATCTCCATAATGCTGCCATGCTAGCGGCTGGAGCTGTCGTGAGCCATAGGAAAAAACAGTGTTTCTTCATACAAGGGCTGCGTGTCGCGAACTGCCAGCATTCGTCATGCCATTTCCAGAACACGGTAATCCGGTTTCAGCCTCTTGTTCATTGGTCAAAGCCCCGCTTCCGCCAGCCACGGCATCGGGTATGGTGAAGTGATCCACAACCGCCCGGCAGATGATTCATTCCACGTACGGTTCGTCAGTTGATATTCGTTTCCAGGGAGAGCACACGCATGACCGATCGCATTCAACTTGAACGTCTGGCCATTGATGCCGGACTGCACCGCTTCATCGAGGAGGAAGCGTTGCCCGGTTCCGGTATCGCCTCGGCCGACTTCTGGTCCGGCGTCGATGCGTTGCTGCACGAGCTGGCGCCACGCAATCGCGAGCTGCTGGAAACGCGCGAACAGCTTCAGGCCAGCATCGACCAGTGGCACCGTGAGCATCCCGGCAAGGTCGAACTGCCCGCCTACAAGGCCTTCCTGAAGGAGATCGGCTACCTGGAAGACGAGCCGGCCAGTGTCGAGGCCACCACCGCCAACGTGGACAGCGAGATCTGCCAGCAGGCAGGACCGCAGCTGGTCGTGCCGGTGATGAATGCCCGTTACGCCCTGAACGCCGCCAATGCGCGCTGGGGCTCACTCTATGACGCCCTCTACGGCACCGACGCGATCAGTGATGACGATGGCGCCGAGCGCGGCAAGGACTACAACCCGGTGCGGGGTGCCAAGGTGGTGGCCTACGCACGCCAGGTGCTGGATACCATCGCGCCGCTGGCTGGCGGTACGCACCATGACAGCGAGGGGTACTCCATTCGTGACGGCCACCTGCTGGTGCGGGTCGGCGGGCGTGACCTGAGCCTCAAGTCGCCGGAACGCTTCCTCGGCTATCGCGGCGACGAAAGCGCGCCAAGCGCGATCATCTTCGCGCACAACGGGCTGCACGCGGAGCTCGTGATCGATGCCGAGCACCCCATCGGCAAGACCGACCCCGCCAACGTCAGTGACCTGATCATGGAGGCTGCGCTCTCCACCATCATGGACTGCGAGGACTCGGTGGCCGCGGTGGATGCCGACGACAAGGTGGCCGTCTATCGCAACTGGCTGGGCCTGATGAAGGGCGATCTGACCGAGACGCTGGAGAAGAAGGGTCGCCAGATGACGCGCAGGCTGAACGCGGACCGTGAATACACCGGCGCCGATGGCACCACCCGCGTGCTGCATGGTCGCTCGCTGATGCTGATCCGCAACGTGGGCCATCTGATGACCAACCCGGCCATCCTGCTGGAAGATGGCAGCGAGGCGCCGGAAGGCATCATGGATGCCATCTTCACCAGTCTGATCGCGCTGCATGATCTCAAGGGTGACAAGGACAGCCGTGGCGGTATCTGCAACTCGCGCACCGGCTCCGTCTACATCGTCAAGCCCAAGATGCACGGTCCGTCCGAGGTCGCCTTCGCTGACGAGCTGTTCTCGCGTGTCGAGCAGCTGCTGGGCCTGCCGAATGCCACGCTCAAGATGGGCATCATGGACGAGGAGCGTCGTACCACCGTCAACCTCAAGGCCTGCATCGCCGCGGCCAGTTCCCGTGTGGCCTTCATCAATACCGGCTTCCTGGATCGCACTGGTGACGAGATGCACACCTCGATGGAAGCTGGTCCGATGCTGCGCAAGGGCGACATGAAGGGGGCGGCCTGGATTCAGGCCTATGAGAAGTGGAACGTGGATATCGGGCTGGAATGCGGTCTGCGGGGTCGCGCCCAGATCGGCAAGGGCATGTGGGCGATGCCGGACCTGATGGCGGCGATGCTGGAGCAGAAGATCGGCCATCCCCGCGCCGGTGCCAATACCGCCTGGGTCCCGTCACCGACCGCGGCCGTGCTGCATGCGCTGCATTATCACCAGGTCTCGGTGAAGGACGTGCAGCATGACCTGCTCAGCCGCCCGCGCGCCAGTCTCGATGACCTGCTGACCATTCCGCTGGAGCTCGATCCCCAGTGGAGTGCCGAGGAGATCCAGGCCGAGCTGGACAACAACGCCCAGGGGATTCTCGGCTATGTGGTGCGCTGGATCGATCACGGCACCGGTTGTTCCAAGGTGCCGGACATCCACGATGTCGGCCTGATGGAAGACCGCGCCACGCTGCGCATCTCCAGCCAGCACATCGCCAACTGGCTGCATCATGGCATCGTCGACAACGCCCAGGTGCAGGACACGCTGGAGCGCATGGCGGGCGTGGTGGATCGTCAGAACGCTGCGGACCCCAGCTATCAGGCGATGACGGCGGATCTCGAGGGCTCCATCGCCTTCCAGGCAGCCTGCGAGCTGGTGTTCCAGGGACGAGTGCAGCCGAGTGGCTATACCGAGCCGGTACTGCATCGCCGCCGCCTCGAGAAGAAGCAGCAGGCTCACTGAGGCAGCGTCGGCGCTGCGCCATGAGCGTGGCACTGCGGATGCGGATCTCGGACAAGCACGACGGCGGCTCTCGAGCCGTCGTCGTGCTTTCTGGCGATGCCATATTTCCCGAGGCGGCATTTGACGCTAGCCTTGCCCCCAGTAGCGCGCAACCGTACGATCAGCGCCCGCTCAGCCACTGCAGCGCCTGAAACGCGATGGTGTGGCGATCCCTGGTCACCACGCCTGTGCGTGTCGGTGCCACCAATCTGTCGTAGTCATCCTGTCGAGGAGAACGTCATGCCCGTCATGCACGCTGCTGCCATCGAGGACTTTCTCGATGATGTCTTCCCCCAGCGCCTGGGCACCATAGAAGCCGTGGGGGATGGCTGGGCCACCATGGGACTGGCCATCGAGGACGAGCATCTGCGTCCCGGAGGCAGCGTCTCCGGTCCGGCGATGATGGCGTTGGCCGATGTCTGTCTGTATGTCGCGATCCTGGGGGAGATCGGCCCGGAGCCGATGGCCGTGACCAGTGATCTCAACATCCATTTCCTGCGCCGTGCCCGCGGTGACCGGGATCTGATGGCCACCGCACGCCTCCGCAAGCTCGGGCGGCGTCTCGCCGTGGGCGAGATCGAGCTGTTCAGCCATGGCGACACGGACCCGGTCGCTCTCGTGACCGCAACCTATGCCTTGCCGGATCGCGATGACTAGCGGCAGGTGGTGGTGGGGGGATCGCCCCGCTACAGCTTGTTGGCATCCTTTTCCTCGCTGCCGCGCTGACGCCAGCCGGTGACGGCCAGGCTCAGCCAGCCTGCGATCAGCAGCAAGCCACCGATGGGCGTGATGATGCCCAGCTGGGTGCGCGCCGTGGTGGCCAGCGCATACAGTGAACCGGAAAACAGCAGCATCCCGGCCGCCCACAGCCCCAGCGTCAGCATCTGCCCGCGCAGGGGCTGCACCGAGCGCCAGGCCAGCACGCCGACCGCCGCCAGCACGTGCCACATCTGATAGCGCACGCCGGTCTCGAAGACGCGCAGCATGTCCGCGCTCAGAGTGCCGCGCAGGCCATGACTGGCGAAGGCGCCCAGCGCGATGGTGGACATGCCGGCCAGGCCCATGGCCAGCCACCAGTGGCGGGAGTGGGAGTCGTTGTGACGCATAGAGAGAAAATTCCTTGAGGGCAGGTGGCGAGGGCATATCGTACCGACGATGTTGTGCCTACGCCTGTCCACGTAAAGCCGCTACAATGGCGGCCTCTTTTCGCGGGAGGACAGCATGCAGATACAGCTAAACGGTGAAGATCATGTGGTGGCGGATGCCATGACAGTCGCCGCTCTGGTCGAGAGTCTCGGACTTCAGGGCCGCCGCCTGGCAGTCGAGCGCAACGAGGACATCGTGCCACGTAGCGCTCACGCCGACACCCTTCTGCAGGCCGGTGATCGCATCGAGATCGTCCACGCCATCGGTGGTGGTTGAACGTCCCGCTGCCAGGGTCGATAGCTTTCACTTCACGCTCGCTCACGTCCAGCTCGATGAGGTCATCATGACAGACAGTTCTGCCCAGACGCTTAACGCCCCCGTCACCCAGGTCGCCGGTGACAGTCCGCTGGTCGTCGCCGGTCGCGAGTTCTCCTCGCGCCTGCTGGTCGGCACCGGCAAGTACAAGGACATGGATGAGACCCGTTCCGCCATCGAGACCTCCGGCGCGGAAGTGGTCACCTTCGCGGTGCGTCGCACCAATCTGGGCCAGAATGCCGATGAGCCGAATCTGCTCGACGTGCTGTCGCCCAGTCGCTATACCTTCCTGCCCAATACCGCCGGTTGCTACAACGCGCGTGACGCGGTGCGTACCTGCAAGCTGGCGCGTGAACTGCTGGATGGCCACAATCTGGTCAAGCTGGAAGTGCTGGGCGATCAGGACACGCTGTATCCCAATATCGTCGAGACCCTCAAGGCCGCCGAGGAGCTGGTCGCCGATGGCTTCGACGTGATGGTGTATACCTCCGACGACCCCATCGTCGCCCGTCAGCTCGAGGAGATCGGCTGCTGCGCCATCATGCCGCTGGGCTCTCTGATCGGCTCCGGCCTCGGCATCCTCAACCCGCATACCCTGTCGCTGATCATCGAGCGCGCCAACGTGCCGGTGCTGGTGGATGCCGGGCTGGGCACGGCGTCCGAGGCGGCCTTCGCGATGGAGCTCGGCTGTGATGGCGTGCTGATGAACAGCGCCATTGCCCATGCTCGCCAACCGCTGCTGATGGCGGACGCCATGCGCCAGGCCGTGATCTCCGGCCGTGGTGCCTTCCTGGCGGGACGCATGCCGACTCGCCTGACGGCGCGCGCTTCCTCGCCGGGGGCCGGCCTGATCACCGGCTGACCTCCTGAATCATTCGAATCCGATGCTCGCGCATCGCTCATGCAAAGACCAAGACGACCCCATGACTGACGAGACTTCCAAGCCGCAGGACGACACGTCCACTTCTGCTCCTGCTGACGATGCGCAGCAAGAGAGCGTGCAGAACGAGAGCGTGCAGAACGAAAGCGCGCAAGCGATCCCTTCCGTGGCGGATGAAGCCGTCGCCCGCAAGCGTGGCATCAAGAGCTACGTGATCCGCGGTGGGCGCATGACACAGGCCCAGACCCGCGGGCTCGAAGAGGTCTTCCCGCGCCTTGGACTGCGTCACGAGCAGGGCGAGCTGGACCTCGAGGCGCTGTTCGGTCGCCGTGCGCCGCTGGTGATCGAGGTCGGCTTCGGCATGGGCAAGTCGCTGTGCGAGCAGGCTCAGGCCAATCCGGGCACCGACTTCATCGGGATCGAGGTGCATGCCCCGGGTGTCGGCAAGCTGCTGGATGATGTCGACAAGCTGGGTCTGACCAATCTGCGCGTCTATCGTCACGATGCATTGGAAGTGCTGGCTGACTGCGTGCCGGCAGGGTGTGCCGACACCTTCCAGCTGTTCTTCCCGGACCCGTGGCCGAAGAAGAAACACCACAAGCGTCGCATCGTGCAGCCAGCCTTCGTCGAGCTGGTGCGTCGTGTGCTCAAGCCGGGCGGTCACTTCCATATGGCCACCGACTGGGAGAACTACGCCGAGGCCATGGCCGAAGAGATGGCCGAGGCACCGGGCTTCGTCAACACGGCTCCGGCCGAGAGCGCCCCCTATGTGCCGCGTCCGGATTTCCGTCCGCTGACCAAGTTCGAGCAGCGCGGCGAGCGTCTCGGTCACGGCGTGTGGGATCTGATCTTCGTCAAGCAGGACTGATTCGCGCCTCGTGCGCAGTGGCGGCATCATCACGATGCTGCATCGCGGCCGCCTTCGGGTGGCCGCTTGCGTCTGAGACCCGCCGCTTTTGCCTTTCTCTTCCCACCTCGTCCCGAGAGCTGATGACCATGACGACGCCCACCCCTGAGCCGGCTGACCGGCCGACCATGACGCCACTGACGACCCTGACCTGTCCACTGGATGCCCAGCGGCTGATGCGAGATGGCCAGAGCTGGTGCTGCGCCGATGGCCATCGCTTCGATATCGCGCGTCAGGGGCACGTCAATCTGCTGCCGGTGCAGCGCAAGCGCAGTCTAGACCCCGGCGACAGCAAGGCGATGGTCAGCGCTCGCCAGCGGCTGTTCGCCCTCGGTGGCTATCAGCCTCTCGCCTCGGCGCTGGCACGACGTGTGCTGGCGCTGGCAGGGCAGGCAAGTGCGCTGGCCGTGCTGGATGCCGGCTGTGGGGAAGGCTTCTATCTGCGTCAGCTGGCAGGCGCTGCCGATGAGCAGCAGCGCTCGCTGACGGCGGCGGGACTGGATATCTCCAAGCACGCGGTGCTGGCGGCAGCGAAGCAGTCACGCGATGCCGCCTGGTTGGTGGGCACCAACGCGGCACTGCCGTTGGAAGACGCCTGTGTGGATGTGGTGATCTGCGCCTTCGGCTTCCCCGTCTGGCAGGAGTTCGCGCGTGTGCTCAAGCCCGGGGGCCATGTGGTGCTGCTGGAGGCGGGAGCCGAGCACCTGCTGGCGTTGCGCAGAATTCTCTACCGGGAGCTGAAGCCCGCGCGTGGCGAGGCCGGGGTGATGGCCGCCGAAGCTGCAGGTTTCGTGGTGGAGGGGGAGGTCGAGCATCTGCATGCAGGGCTTTCATTGACCAGCAATGAGCAGATCCGGGATCTGCTGACCATGACCCCGCATCTGTATCGTGCCGAGCGTGATGGTCTGGCACGAGCCGAAGCTATGACGGCCTTGGCGGTCGAGCTGCACGCGGAACTGAGGGTGTTCACGCGAGAGGAGGCACAAGGCGCGGCGTAAATAGAAATTCTTCGCATTTGGCTTGCAAAAGCAAATGAGAATGATTATCTTGTCTGTGCGGTGTCCGGGCAGACATCGCAGGGCGCAAGCCCATCCGCGGCGGCGGAGTCAGGCCCCCGCTGCGGAGTTTCTCCTCATCAAGCTAGTCACGGTCTTGGGCATCCTCATTTGGGATGCCCTTTTTCTTGTGTGCGGTTCATGCCGAGAGCCCTCAGGTCGCGAGCCGCGACGGAGCCTCCGTCAGGTCGCCAGCCACAGGGGCAGGGTCAACATCGCCAGCAGCGTCTGCGCGGTGATCAGCGCCGCCATCAGTTCGGCATTGCCACCCAGCTGGCGCGCCAGGATGTAGGCTGAGGTAGCCGTGGGCAGCGCGGCAAACAGGATGGCGACATCGCGTGCCACACCAGTCAGGCCAACGCCGGCGCACAGCCCCACCACCAATGCCGGCATCGCCAGCAGCTTCAGCAGACTCGCCAGCCATGCCACGCTGCCACTGTTCATCAGTACTCGTGGTCGCAGCGCCACGCCTACCGCCACCAATCCCAGTGGCAACGCCGCGCGCCCCAGCAATGTCAGCGCATCGCCGCTCCAGCCCGGCAGGCCGATGCCGCTGAGATTGAGCGCCGTTCCCGCCAGACAGGCCAGCACCAGAGGGTTGCGGGTCAGCGCCTTGAGTGAGCGCAGCAGTCCGCCGTCACCCAGAGTGCCGGCGCCGATGAACGCCAATACGCACAGCAGGTTGGCCGCTGGCACCATCAGGGCCAGCGCCACCGCCGCGACGGTCGCACCGGCACTGCCATGCAGCGCTGCCGCGCCGGCCACGCCGACGTAGCTGTTGAAGCGGATGCTGCCCTGGAAGAGTGAGGTGAAGGACGCGGCATCGCCCAGCTGGCGGCTCAGCCAGTCGGGGGCATGACGCCACCCCAGCCACAGCGCGGCAGCGAACAGCAGCATCGAGCCCAGCATCACGCAGGCCAGAGGGATGACCGGGACGCTGGCCATGTCAGCGCGCGCCAGGGTGGACATCAGCATGGCAGGGAACAGCACGTAATAGATGAGGCGTTCCAGCTCGCTCCAGAACCCCTCGCCCGGGAAGCGCTTCCAGCCCAGCAAGGCGCCCGCGACGATGAGCAGGAAGAGAGGACCGAGCGCCTGTTGTACACTTGCCATTCTGTCTCCTGGGCGTGCTCACGGTGCGGATGGGGCGTCGTGGCCAAGAACGTCTCGTGCCTCGACGTGACACGATGTCTCGGCGGCTGCGCCCACCGGGGGGCCTGATAAGCTTGTCATGAGTGGCTCACCTGCGCATTCATTCATGTGTCTTAACCTGTCGACCTGTTTGCCACGCGACTGTCTCCTCCTGTTCCGGCGTGCTGCCGGATTGTCATCGGAACCGCCATGTATCGCGCCGAAGAAGAAAATGCCCGCCCGCCCTTGCTCAACCTGCTGATCATGGTGACGCTGCTCACCATCGTCGTATCGCTCTATTACCTGATCGACTACTACCTTGTACGTGACGGCAGCAACGGCAAGGTCACCTGGTTCGCCCCCAACCAGTCCTGTGAGCTCAGCCATGCGCCCTGCAGTGCCGAGCTGGGACGCTTCGGGCGTATCACGCTCGCACTCGATGGTGACATCAGCCCGCTGACGCCGCTGGGTATCCGGGTGATCACGGAAGATGTGGCACCCGAGGGCGTGGAGGTCGATTTCATCGGTCGCCACATGGACATGGGGGTCAAGCGCAGTCTGCTGACCACCCGGGATGCGCCGACGCAGGCACGTCAGCACTGGTCGGGGGAAGGACAGCTCGGTTTCTGCAGCAGTGCCACCATGGCATGGCGAGCACAGGTGATCGTGACCACTGAACGTGGCCGCCTGGGCAGCTGGTTCGACTTTGACAGCCATCCGCCTGCCTCCACGGCGGAGCAGCTCGAAAGCTCGGTCAACCAGCTGTTCTCCCCTGACGAAAGAAGCGTCCGACGAGACAGCTAGCGCGCGGCGAGGCGTGGGGCGTCTGACCGGCAGGCCACCACTGACAAGGAGTCCAGGCATGCAGGAGGAGAACAGGCAGGCCCTGCGCTGGCTGATGCTGGGCGTGGTGGGTGTCGTGGCACTGGTGGGCGCGGGGGTGACATGGCAGGCCCTTCACCGACCGTCGGCGCCGGTGTCCGGCATGCAGGCGTGGGCGAGCCTTGGCGGGCCCATCCAGTTGACATCGGCACGGGGCGACTTCCGGCTCGCCGAGGTCAGCATGGGGGAGGCCGCACCACCGGATGCCACGCCGGTGGTGGCACTCTATTTCGGCTATACCCAATGTCCGGATGTCTGCCCGATGACGCTGGCGGCCCTGCGCCAGGTGCTGACCGAGTTGCCGGCGTCGGCGGCCGCTCGCGTGGTACCGGTGCTTGTCTCTCTGGACCCTGAGCGTGATACGCCAGCACGTCTTGCCACCTATGCCGGGCACTTTGGTCCGCGTTTCATCGGGGTCACGGGCAGCGATACCGAACTGGCCGAGATCGCGCGTCGCTACGGGGTCAGTCATCGGCGTGTCGATGCCCCGGATTCCGCGCTGGGCTATACCGTGGATCATGGTGCGGCGCTGTATCTCGTCTCCGCGCAGGGGCGCATCTACGATCGCATTCCCTTCACGCCAGGCGCGGCCGGCATTCGGGCCGGCCTGACTCGCGTGCTGAACGAGACCGCTCCCTGACGTCTCCTTGTCGTGCTGTCATGTGCGTCTCGGACACGAGGGAAATACACATTGTCCACAAGTTGGCAAGAGCCTGTGACGAGAATTGTGGATAATCATTCCGCCATCTTTCAGCAACCTGCTGTTTTTGAAGGCAGACTTTGTATTTCAACAAAATCAACAAGTTAAGGCGTGCATTGCCGATTTCGGGAGTCAGTGTTCACTTTGCCGCCACCCCTGACGGCCGCTGAGTTGCCATGTATCACGGCCGGTTGTCAACCTGTGGTCAATAGCTTCCCCACAGAATTATCCACAGGCAGATCGCTCACCTGAAGGCCCGTTTCACGCTGCCTGTCCCGTCGCGGGATGCCTCCTGCACAATGAAAAAGCCGCCCCTGAGGGCGGCTTTTTCCTGGCTGACGGTGCGCATTCGCGCGTCAGGAATTACTTCGCGGCATCTGCCTTGGTCACGTCGAGCAGCTCGACCTTGAAGG
This sequence comes from Cobetia marina, assembly GCF_001720485.1. Lineage (GTDB taxonomy): Bacteria > Pseudomonadota > Gammaproteobacteria > Pseudomonadales > Halomonadaceae > Cobetia > Cobetia marina. The sequence goes on along the minus strand of NZ_CP017114.1, from coordinate 4,047,431 downwards.
TCAGCGTCTCGTTCGGGCCGATCGGGCCGCCAGTGCCAGCCTTGCCGTAGGCGAGGTCGGCCGGGATGTAGAGCATCCAGGTATCCCCGACGCTCATTTCCTGCAGCGCTTCCTGCCAGCCCTTGATGACCTGGTTGACCTTGAAGCTGACCGGCTCGCCACGCTGATAGGAGCTGTCGAAGACGGTGCCGTCCAGCAGCTTGCCTTCATAGTTCACCTTGACGGTGTCTTCCGCGTCCGGGCTCTCGCCGTCACCGGATTTCAGCACCTTGTACTGCAGGCCGGAATCCAGGGTCTTCACGCCATCCTGCTTGGCGTTCTCGGCGAGGAACTTGTCACCGGCCGCCTTGTTGTCGGCCGCCTGCTGTTCGGCCATCTGCTGCTGCTCTTCCATCTTCTTCTGCTGGAACTTCGAGAGCGCATCGGCAATTTCCTGATCGCTCATCTTCATGTCGCCCTTGGCATAGACGTCACGCACGGCTTGCGTGAAGGCATCCAGGTCAAGATCAGTGATGTCCTGAGACAGGCTCTTGCCCAGTGTCGCACCGATGCCGTAGCTGAGCTGTGCCTGGTCGTCAGAGAGGCTGTCGTCGGCGGCAAAGCTGAACGGGGTAACCAGGAGGGCGCCGAGCGCGACGGCACTAACCAGCTGTTTCATGAAAACTCCTTCAGGATGGGATGGGCCTGAGACGGGCCCGAAACGCATATGCGGCACGCAGCGTGGCATGACCATGCTGATGCTCCGGTGCTACTGGGACTCTAACAGTCGCGTACAAGTTCCGCATCTGCCATTAGGGTTGAGACGAGCTTCGCCCGGCGCGGCTCGTAGCCAGCAGGTGCAGGGCACGTGCGATGCTGTCGTCGCCCTCGTCGAGCGCCACCTGACCGGTAAGCTGTCGCAGCGACTGCAGGAAGGCGCGTCGGGGGTCATGGCATGACATGAAAGGTGACGTGGGAGCATGGGCCGGAGGGCTGAGGGCTTCCAGGCGTGCCAGCGCTTCCTGCTCCGCCGACAGTTCACAGGCCTTCAATTGCTGATACAGCGTTTCCAGCCGGCGTGTGGTGGCCGCGCTTCGCGTGTCGGTTGGCTCCGTCAGGTGCTGCTTGAGCTGTCGGCGACGCTCGCGCAGTGTCACGGTCATCCCGCGTTGCCAGTCACGCACCTTACCGAGCATCAGGCACGGCGAGGCACCCAGCGCCACACCGCGTGCGGCCAGCCAGTGAATCCATAGAAGCTCGCAGACATCGAGACCGGCCTCGTCCTGCAACAGCAGACAGGCACTCATCACGTCAGTCGGCTCTGCGCCATCTTCCTGGTCGTAGGGCAGGCCCTGAGGAGCAGGCTGTGCGTAGAGGGACAGCGCGTAGTCCCACAATCCGGTAGAATGTGCGCCCATCAAGTCGGCTTTCCTGTGGTTCATGGCGGTCAAGCCTGTGGTTCATGGCGGTCAAGCCTGTGGTTCACGGCGGTCATGCATGCTGCGCGCGGGAGCCGACGCCCCCGGATTTTCTGATCGAGGTTGTCATGATTGCACTGCGCCAGCTCGCCCTGCAACGCGGCGGAGCCCCGCTGATCGACGAAGCGGACCTGACGTTGCATGCCGGTCACAAGGCGGGCATCGTCGGCCCCAACGGGGCCGGCAAGTCCAGCCTGTTCGGGCTGATTCTCGGTGAGCTGATCCCCGACAGCGGCAGCGTCTCGCTGGCCGGTGGCGTGCGGGTCGCGCACATGGCACAGGAAATCGATGCGCTGGAGCGCCCGATCGTCGACTACGTCATGGACGGGGATCACGCGCTGCGCGAGACGGAGCGGGCTCTGGCCGCCGCCGAAGAAAGCGGCGAGCATCAGCGTCAGGCCGAGCTGCACGCTCACTTCGACACCCTCGATGGCTACACCGCGCGTGCGCGTGCCGAGCAGCTGCTGGTCGGGCTCGGTTTCCGCCAGGCCCAGCTCAGTCAGCCGCTGGCGGCCTTCTCGGGGGGCTGGCGGATGCGGGCCAATCTGGCGCGCACCCTCTTCACGCCGTCTGACCTGCTGCTGCTGGATGAGCCGACCAACCACCTGGATCTCGATGCGCTGCTGTGGCTGGAACAATGGCTGGCACGCTACCCCGGTGCGCTGCTGCTGATCTCCCATGACCGTGACTTCCTCGATGCGGTGTGTGATCACATCATCCACTTCGATCGTCGCAAGCTGGTGGTCTACAAGGGCAACTACAGCCGCTTCGAGCGAACGCGTTCCGAGCGCCTGGTGCGTGAGCAGGCCGAGCACGAGAAGACCATGGCGCGTCGCGCCGAGATCGAGGACTTCGTGCGTCGCTTCAAGGCCAAGGCCACCAAGGCACGCCAGGCCCAGAGTCGCCTGAAGATGCTGGAGCGCATGGAGGAGACGGCGGCGGTGAAGGCCGATTCGCCGTTCCACTTCACGATTCCCTGCTCCGACAAGATCTCCCATCCGCTGCTGGGACTGGACCGTGCGGTGATCGGCTATCCCGGTCAGCCGCCGCAGCTTTCCGGGGTGCGCTTCTCGCTGCTGCCGGGCCAGCGCATCGGCCTGCTCGGCCCCAACGGCGCGGGCAAGTCGACCCTGATCAAGGCGCTCACCGGTGAACTGGCTCTGGTCGAAGGCCAGCGCACCGCCGGCGAGCATCTGGCCATCGGCTACTTCGCCCAGCACCAGGTCGATGGGCTCGACCTGACCTCGACTCCCTTCAATCATGTGCTGCGTCTCTCGCCGGGGGCCGGGGATCTGGAGATCCGCACCTTCCTCGGCAGCTTCGGCTTCCATGGGGATGAAGTGTACGCTTCGGTGGAATCGTTCTCCGGTGGCGAGAAGGCACGCCTGGCGCTGTCGCTGATCGCGTGGCAGAAGCCCAATCTGCTGCTGCTGGATGAGCCGACCAACCACCTGGATCTCGACATGCGCGAGGCGCTCACCGATGCGCTGGCGACCTTCGAGGGCACCGTGATTCTGGTCTCCCACGACCGCCACCTGCTGCGCGCCTGCGTGGATGAATTCTGGTGCATCGCCGATGGCCGCGTGACGCCCTTCGATGGCGATCTCGACGACTATCGTGCCTGGCTCAAGGCGCGGGTCGAGGGCGAGCGGCGTGAGGCGCGCGCCCAGAAGGATGCCGAGGCTGGCAGCGAGGGCACGCGCACGCCGGACCGCAAGGAAGCGCGTCGTCAGGCCGCCGAGCTGCGCGAGAAGCTGCGCCCGCTCAAGAAGCTCAGCGACAAGGCCGAGCAGAAGATGAGCAAGGCGCAGGGGGAGCTGGACAAGGTCGAGGAAGCGCTGGGCGATGCCACGCTCTATGAGGCGGACCGCAAGAGCGAACTGACCCGGCTGCTGGCCAGTCAGGGCGAGATCAAGGGACGTCTCGAGGACGCCGAAGCCGAATGGTTCGAGGCGCAGGAAGCGCTGGAAGAGATGGAAGCCCAGCTCAAGGCGGCGGACTGAAGCATGCGGCTGGATCGCTGGCTGACGCGCCAGCCGCAGCTCAATCGCCGCCTGGCGTTGCGTGCGCTGGCGGCGGGGCGTGTGCGGATCAATGGCCAGACGGTCCGCGATCCGCTGCACGAGGTCGGTCCCTTCGATGCCATCGCGCTGACAGCCGATACGCTGGCGGACAATGACGCGACGCCAGGCGAGATACGCCTGCAGGCGCCACGTCGTCCACGCCATGTGCTGCTCAACAAGCCTGCCGGGGTCGTGACGGCCTGTCATGACCCCGAACATCCCACCGTCATCGATGTGCTGCGCGATTCGCTTGAATCACGTGGAGAGAATGACGGCTGGCTCGAGGAAATCCATCACGTCGGACGACTGGATCGCGCCACGACCGGTGCCTTGCTGCTGACCAACGACGGTGATGTCTCGTCACGCATCAGTGATGCCGGACTGGATGGGCCCGCCAAGCGCTACCGCATGGGATTGGAGCAACCGCTGTCGGAGGCGGCGCAGGCCGAGGCGATCTCGCGGGTGGCGCAGGGCGTCCTGCTCGCCAATGACGCTCGGCCGACGCTGCCCGCGCGGCTCGAGTTTCTGGCCGCGGACGAGGCGCGCCTGACGCTGCACGAAGGGCGCCACCATCACGTCAAGCGACTGTGGCGCACTCTGGGCAATCGCGTGGTGTGGCTGCACCGCGAGTCGGTGGCGGGGCTGAGTGTCGCCGGGCTCGCGGTGGGGGACTGGCGGGAGCTGACGCGTGACGAGTGCCTGCGGCTCGGCGCGGCGCTGGCACATGAGTGAGGCCGCTGCCTCAGCGGCCGCTGGCCTGGCTCGGCAGACCCTCATCCTCCTCTTCGCTCTCCGTCGGGGGGACATCCGGGGCTGACAGGCTGATCAGCTCACCCCGCGAGTTGCGGGTGAAGTTGCGGACGATGACCCCGATGTTGCGCGGCAGGGGATCGAACTGCTCGCAGCGGTTCAGCACCTCATGCATGTCCCCATAGCCGCTGCGACGACGTGAATCGATGGTCGCACGCGAGAAATCGATATCCTTGAGTGAGGTCTCGTCGGGGCGGGCCGCCGCCAGCAGACGCACGACATTGATGGACGGTTGCTGGGTCATGGCCAGGATGTCGTGTATTTCCTGAGACTGGCGCAGGTCTTCCGGCAGCAGGTCGGCCAGGTGCTCCAGGCCCATGCGCAGTGCCTGATTCTCTTCCATCAGATGCAGATGCTCACCGGCGCGGCTGGAGTACTGGATGTCCTTTTCGCGTAGCTGGGCTTCCTGCAAGGTTTCCGGCACCTTCCCGTAGGCGCTCCACAGATCGATGACGTAGCAGTTGACGATCGTCTCGCTGTGCGCGCGCTCCGACAGCACCCAGCTGATCGGCGTGTTGGAGTAGAGGCCGCCATCCCAGTAGGCCTGACCGTCGATCCACACCGGCGGGAATGCCGGCGGCAGGGCACCACTGGCCAGTATGTGGCGGTGATCCAGCGCCTCTTGTGACGAATCGAAGTAACGCAATGCGCCGCTGCCGATATTGACCGCCCCGACCGATAGCCGCACGTTCTCCGGGTGACGGGCGTCGAGGCGCTCGAAGTCCACCAGGCGATTGAGGGTGTCTCCCAGCGGTTCGGTGTCGTAGAGACTGGGCGGTTCGCCGAAGAAGCTCTGCCAGATGGGAACTGTCCACAGGGGGCGCGGACGGAAGAAGCCCGGGATGCCCCACAGCATGGCGGAGGAGCGCGCGACGCTGCGCTCCCAGGGGTGGAAGGCCGGCCCGAGGCTGTTGGCCGGTTGCGCGATGCCATACCAGAACGCTTCGAGGGCCTTGAGGCGCTCGCCATCCGGATTGCCCGCGATCAGTGCGCCATTGATGGCACCGACCGAGGTCCCGACGACCCAATCGGGCTGGATGCCGGCCTCTGCCAGTGCCTCGAACACGCCGATCTGGTAGGCGCCAAGGGCACCGCCGCCTTGCAGGACCAGAATATTGAGCGCGTCAGCGCAGAAGTCGCAGGATGTATCACGCATGAAACCTTCTCCTTTCCGGTAGCGCCACGCTGATGGCCTGCACGGCCTCGGCTACCTGATTGGCAGGTGATCGGCTTGTGGCAATGAAAGCGAACACGAATTGTGCAGTGCAGCATAGCAGCTGTCAGCATAGCACGCTCCTGTGGCTCCTGTGGCTCCTGTGGCTCCTGTGGCTCCTGTGGCTCGTGCATGGGCGGCCTGTGCGCGTGGCCTGACGGGTGATTCACGTACACCAGGGGGTCAGCCAGTGGTCCGCGATCACCAGCAGCAGGGCGTAGCGGCCGCCCTTGGCGACCAGGATCAACAGCACGCTCTTCCACCAGGGCAGGCGGAAGACGCCTGCCAGCACCGTCAAGGGGTCACCGATCACGGGTGCCCAGCTGAGCAGCAGGCTCCAGGCACCGATGCGGCGATACCACAGCGTGCCGCGCGCCAGCGCTCGCCGCGAGACCGGGAACCAGCGACGAGTCCGCAGACGCCGTGCACCGCGTCCCAGGGCGACATTGATCAGGCTGCCCAGCGTGTTGCCAAGCGTTGCGGCAAGCCATAGCGCCCATGGGGCGATCCCCTCGCACCACAGCCCCGCCAATGCGGCTTCCGACCCGCCCGGCAGCAGCGTGGCGCTGGCCAGTGCTATCAGGCCCAGCGACAGCAGGGCGACCACGTCATCCATGCCGCGATTTTCCTGATCCGCAGGGGCCGAGCCGAGGGTGAGGCAGCTGGGTGGCTTTCTTCCCCTCGCCGCTCGGGTATGCTGTTGGCAAATTCATGTCATTTTCCGGGAGTCTCGTGCATGCATATTCCGTGCGTCCTGACGATTGCCGGCTCAGACCCATCGGGCGGGGCCGGCATTCAGGCGGATCTCAAGACATTCTCCGCGCTGGGGGCGTATGGAGCCAGCGTGATCACGGCACTGACCGCCCAGAATACCTGTGGCGTGCGCAGCGTCGAGCCGGTGTCGTGCGCCTTCATCGGAGCACAGCTGGATGCCGTGCTGGATGATCTCGATATCATCGCCATCAAGATCGGCATGGTCGCGGACCCGGCTGTCGTGGAGCTGCTGGCGGACAGGCTCCGTCAGCGTCGCCCGCGCTGGATCGTGCTCGACCCGGTGCTGGTGGCCAAGAGCGGCGATGCGCTGGTCAATGACGCGGCCATCCAGGCGGTGGCAGAGCATCTGGTGCCATTGGCGGACATCATCACGCCCAACCTGCATGAAGCGGCGGTGCTGCTGGGCGAGCGTCGTCTGATCGGGCGGGAGGACATGCCTCAGGTCGCGCGTGAGTTGCGCGCGCGCGGTGCCAATGCTGTCCTGATCAAGGGGGGCGCACTGGAGGGCCAGGCCTGCGATGACCTGCTGGTCAGTGATGCCGGTGAGCAATGGCTGTGCGCGCCACGGATCGAGACCGACAACCTGCACGGCACCGGCTGCTCGATGTCCTCGGCGATCACGGCGCGACTGGCGCAGGGGCTGTCACTGACGAGAGCCGTGGAGGAATCGCGGGAATGGCTGCTGGGGGCGCTGCGTGCCTCGGATCAGCTGAATGTCGGCAAGGGGCGTGGCCCCGTGCACCACTTTCACGCACTCTGGTGAGACCGTGCGTCGCGAGAGCCTGAGCTGACCCCTCGCGCGTGAGAGGAACGCCTCCCTGTCACTTCCTTGAAGAGTCGATGCCATGTCCCGCTCCCGGATTCGCCTGCCCTTGCCAAGGGCTTTCTCGTCTCGATGGTTGCGCACCAGCCTGATGGCTGGAGTGCTTGCCATGCTTCCCTCCTGGGCGTTTGCCGCCGAGATAAAGGGAGTGACCTTCGCGGATCAGGCCGAGACGCAAGGCGGCCAGCCGCTTGAGCTGATCGGTACCGGGCTGTTTACCTATCTGGTATGGGACGCCTACGTCGGTGGCTATTATCAGGATGCCCGGCGACCGCGGCCTGCACCACTCAGCGATGTCTCGCGACGTCTGGTGCTGGAGTATTTCCATGCCATCGAGGCGGCTGACTTCGCCAAGGCGACCACCAGGGGCGTGCGCCAGAATCTTTCCGAAGCGAATTTCGCGGCGATCGAGGCGGAGCTGTCGCGCTTCAATGCAGCCTATCGGGACGTGTCGCCGGGAGATCGCTATGCGCTGGAATGGCAGGCAGAGGAGAGTGGCAAGGGACGGCTGACGCTGGCGCTCAACGATACCTTGCTCTTCGAGAGCGCTTCGCTGGCATTGGCCAACGGGGTGTTCGCGATCTGGCTTGGCGACTCCCCCGCGCGCGACGATTTTCGTTCACAACTGCTGGGGCGTTAGCCGTCAGCCTCTGAACTTCCGGGCGACTCGCGCCCATGGCGAGCCCTGCCTCATCAAGACGCCCCTGCCGGTTACCCGGCAGGGGCGTCTTGTCATCTGACACGGCCATCGTTGCTGTCAGGAAGGTCTTCCGCGGCAACTCGCTGGCCAATGCTGCGGCTTACTTGGCTTCTGCCGCCTTGATGTCAGCCTGCAGCGTGTCGAGGATCTTGCTGCCGCGCTCGCCGGCCTGTTCCCGGAAGACCTCCCAGCCTTTCTCGCCGACCGGACGGAAGGCTTCACGCTGCTCGTCGTTCAGCGTGATGATCTTGATGTCGCTGTCCTGCTTGATCTTCTCGAGACGGTCCGCGTTGTACTCCTCCTGCTTCTCGAAGATATACGGGCGCATCTCGTTGGTGACCTTGTCGAGCATCTGCTGCTGCTCGTCATCCAGACCGGAATAGAAATCGCTGGAGGCCACCAGCGTGGTGATGAACTGCGCCTGCTTGGCCTGGATCATGTAGTCCTGAACTTCATAGAAGCTCATTTCCTGAATGGCGAACACCGGGTTCACCTGGCCGTCTATCTGCCCCAGCTGCAGGCCGGAATAGACTTCCGAATACGGCAGCGGCGTCGGGTTGGCGCCATAGGCCCGATAGCTCTCCACCAGAATCGGTGACGTCATGGTGCGAATCTTGAAGCCTTTCATGTCCTCAGGCGTCTCGATGTCACGGTTGCCGGTCCAGACCATCCAGCCTTCCGGAATCACGCCCAGCAGCTGAAGGTTCTGCTCGGTGTAGGCCTCGGACAGCATGTCGATGGCCTTGGAGTTGCCGAGCACCTCTTCATTGACGGCGTTGTCGTCGGAGAACAGGAAGTGCAGCGTGAAGACGCCTGATTCAGGAATCACCGAGGCCAGGTGACCCGGTGACGCAAAGGTCAGCTGGATGGCATCGCTCTGCACCAGTTCGGTGAGCTGTGAGGAGGTACCCAGCGCGCCGTAGGGGTAGATCTCGACATCGATGTCACCGCCGGAGGCCTCTTCGATGCGTTTCTTGAATTCCTGAGCGTAGGCATCCTGCACGCTGCCGGAGACTTCCTCCAGCGCGAAACGCCAGGTGTCAGCCTGTACGCCCGCGGAGGCCAGTGCCGCCATGCCGAGGCCGGCCGTGAGGGCGCCTCCCTTGAGGAGCGCGGCAAGACGAGAAAGGTGAACAGGAGTTCTGGGCGTCTCGCGATTCTGCTCGGGTGACGGGTTCCATTGCATCGTCATCTTGTTCTCCTTGTGTGATTTCCATCAGCGCCGGGTGGTATGGGGCGAACCCGGCGTGCAACTTGCATCATTTAGATAATATTGCCATTCTTAATATAATAAAAAAATTACCAAATCGGATAGTGTGATTAGAATTTATTATGAATAGGCTGAGCCTGTCCGCATGAGATTCTGGTACTCGATGACCCCTGCTCCGGGTCGGTGGCCTGCCCTGCCAGATGGCTCGGTAGAGGCAGGCTGCGTGCTGGTCCACAGTGTCGCTAATAAAGGATGCCGTCAATAAAGCTAGATCATGACTCACCAAAGTGAAAATCACGGCGGTGTCTCGGAAAACTTCAATGGATCGTACTGGCAAATGCAGACGGCGTGGCGCAAATCGCTGTGCGTGCGTCGCCTGACAGAAAGCCTGCCTGGCAGGAAGCCACATCAACAGGAAGCCGCTTCATGAATTCGCCCCCCTCCAAGTCTCCCCCCGCTGATGAGACCCGGCCCACCCCGGCCGAGGCGCAAGGCGCTCAGGATCCCCTCGCACATCTGCCTGCACCGCTGCGCCGCCTGGCGGCGATATTCGAACGCGGTGATCAGGGCCTGGCACACGTCGAGCGCTGGCTGATCGCGCTGTGCGTGCTGGGCATGGCGACGGCCAGTATCGCCAATGTGATCGGGCGCAACGTCTTCAACTACAGCCTGCCGTTCACCGAAGAGCTGATGCAGATCCTGCAGCTGTGGCTGACCTTTCTCGGCATCAGCTACGGCGCGCGCGCCGGACGCCATATCCGCGTGACGGCACTGCTGGACTTCATGCCGCCGTGGTTGCGCAAGGTGCTGTTGATCGCCGGACAGGTCATCACCTGTGCGCTGCTGGCCTACCTGGCCTGGCTGGCGGTGGATTATCTGCAGAGCCTGGCCAGGTCAGGGCGTGTCACGCCGTCGCTGCGCTGGTCGCTGGCGGCACTCTATGCCGTGGTCCCGCTGGGGCTGGCGCTGGGCGCCCTCCAGTATCTGATGGCGATTCTGCGCAATCTGCTGGCACAAGGTGCCTGGCTGTCGTGGCGTACGGCGGAGATAGACGAGAACGAGGAAGTCGACGGCAGCGGTGCGCTCTAGCACGTCTCTTCCACTTCGGATGCGAGCCTGTAGCGCGGGAGTGAAGGCAAGAGATGCCTTGGCTGATGCGTGTTGCAGGGCTCGTGATTGATCACACTACATTGACCCAGGGACGGAAGCTGCGATGTGGATTCTGCTCGTGATGGTGGGGCTGCTGTTGCTTGGGGTACCCATGATGGTGCCATTGAGTGTCGGCACCTTCTTCTTGTTGTTCAGCGATTTCCCTTTTCTCAAGCCAGAGCTGGTGATCCAGCAGATGATCGGTGGCCTGCAGCCGGTGGTACTGACGGCGGTCCCCATGTTCATTCTGGCGGCCGATATCATGCTCAAGGGCTCCACCGCCCAGCGTCTGCTGGATGTGGTCGAGCGTTTCGTCGGTCACTGGCGTGGCGGTCTGCCGGTGACCACCGCGCTGGGCTGTACCCTGTTCGGCGCGGTGTCCGGCTCCACCCAGGCCACGGTGGTGGCGATGGGGCGCCCGCTGCGCCCGCGGCTGCTGGAAGCCGGCTACAGCGACAAGTTCACCATCGCGTTGATCATCAATGCCTCTGACATCGCGCTGCTGATTCCGCCGTCCATCGGCATGATCATCTATGGCGTCGCGACCGGTACCTCGGTGGGGGATCTGTTCATCGCCGGTATCGGTCCGGGGCTGATGATCCTGGTGCTGTTCTCGCTCTACTGCATGTGGAAGTCGTGGAAGCTGGGCATCGCGCCGCAGCCCAAGGCGGACTGGCCTGCGCGCCTCAAGGCATTGAAGCGCGCCAGTCTGCCCGCCGGCTTCCCGGTTATCATCATCGGCGGCATCTACTCGGGGATGTTCTCGCCGACGGAGGCCGCCACGGTCTCGGTGATCTATGCGCTGATTCTCGAGATGCTCATCTACCGTGGCGTCACGCTCAAGGACCTGCCCGGCGTGGCCTTCTCCACCGGTCTGATCACCGCGGTGGTCTTCATTCTGGTGGCGGCGGGCGCCGGCTTCTCGTGGATGATCTCGTTCGCCAAGATCCCGGATGCCATTCTCGGCGGGTACATCCCGTACCTGTCAGAACACGCCCTGGCGCTGCTGGCGGTGATCGCGGTGGCCTATTTCGTCGGTTGCATGTTCGTCGATCCCATCGTGGTGATCCTGATTCTGGCGCCGGTATTTGCCCCGGCCGTCGATGCCGCCGGACTGGACCCGGTGCTGGTCGGTACCCTCGTCACCCTGCAGGCGGCGATCGGTTCGGCGACGCCACCCTTCGGCTGCGACATCTTCACGGCGGTGGCGGTGTTCCGAAAGCCTTACATGGAGGTCATCCGTGGCACGCCACCCTTCATTGCCCTGCTGTTGCTGGCGACGGTGCTGCTGATGCTGTTCCCGCAGATCGCGCTCTTCCTGCCCGGCCTGGCCAGCTAGCCACCGATACGGCTCATTGGACATGCGCATCACGAACGCCCCGCAGACTCGGTCTGCGGGGCGTTCGCGTCTGGTATGCTCCTGCTCATCATCATTCATCTCTTGAAGGAGCAAGTGGCATGCGAGCATTGATCCAGCGCGTCACCCAGGCACAGGTCGTGGTGGAGAACGAGACGGTCGGCGCCATCGCGGGCGGTCTGCTGGTGCTGGTGGGTGTCGAGAAGGGCGATGATGAGGCGCGCGCCGACAAGCTGCTGCACAAGCTGCTGCACTACCGTGTCTTTGGCGACGAGAACGACAAGATGAATCTCAACGTCCAGCAGGCGGGTGGCAGTCTGCTGCTGGTCTCGCAGTTCACGCTGGCGGCGGACACCGGCAGTGGCATGCGTCCCAGTTTCTCCTCGGCTGCGCCGCCGGCGGAAGGCGAGCGGCTGTTCGCGTATCTGGTCGACAAGGCGCGTGAACACGGGGAGGAGCTTGGTGTGGGAATCGAGACCGGACGCTTCGGGGCCAACATGCAGGTCTCGCTGCTCAATGATGGGCCGGTGACCTTCCTGCTCGAGAGCTGAGCCACCGCTTCACGCACTCTGCAGACCCAAAAAAAGCCGCTCCCGAGGGAGCGGCCGCAAGCATTGGATGACAGGCCTGCGCCGTCTCGCGCGGGAGAGCGGCGCAGGTAAAGCAGGGACTCGTTACTGAATGCCTTCCGGATTACGGGCGTTCAGGAAGGCCTGTTCGGAGACTTCGTGCCACTTCTCGACCTTGCCTTCGAAGGTGGTGTAGGACTCGTAGATGCGGCCTGCCAGCTCATTGGAGTCGCCGAGTTTCTTGACCACTTCGCCTGACAGTTCGCGTGCCTTGTCGAGCACGTCCTGCGGATAGCGACGCAGCTCGACCTTGTGCTCGTTGAGCAGTGTCTCGAGGGCATCGTTGTTGCGCGCGGTGTACTCGTCGAGCATGTCCTGGTTCACGTCACGTACCGCGGAGCGCAGGATGGCCTGCAGGTCCTTGGGCAGCTCGGCCATGGCGTCGTCATTGACGATGGCCTCGAAGGTGACGGTCGGCTCGTGCCAGCCCGGATAGTAGTAGTACTTGGCGGCCTGATAGAGACCGAAGGCCAGGTCGTTGTACGGCCCGATCCATTCGGTGGCATCGATGGCGCCGGACTGCAGCGAGGTGAAGATCTCGCCGCCCGGCATGCTGACGGTCGCCACGCCCATCTGCTGCATGACATCGCCACCCAGCCCCGGCATGCGCATCTTCAGGCCGTCGAGATCGGCAACCGAGTTGATCTCCTTGTTGAACCAGCCGCCCATCTGCACGCCCGAGGCACCACCGGCCATGACTTCGACACCGAACTTGTCATAGACCTCGTTCCAGAGCTCCAGCCCCCCGCCGTAATGCAGCCAGGCGTTCATTTCCTGTGCGGTCATGCCGAAGGGGACGGCGGCGAAGAACTGGGCTTCCGGCGCCTTGCCTTTCCAGTAGTAGGAGGCTGAGTGGCCGATCTGCGCCGTACCGGAAGAGACGGTATCGAGCACCTCGAAGCCCGGCACCAGCTGTCCGGCGCCGTAGACCTTGATCTTGAGGCGTCCATCAGACATCTCATCGACGAGGCGCGCGAGGCGTTCCGGCCCCTGGCCTACGCCCGGGAAGTTCTTCGGCCACGAGGTGACCATCTTCCAGGTGTAGGTATCCGCGGCATTGGCGATGGCCGGCAGGGTGCCCATGGCGGTCATGGTGCCGACGGCGATGCCGAAGGCGAGTTTGTTGAGTTGCATGGCATGCTCCTTGAAGTGCCCGATTGTTGTTGTGCACCGGTCAGGGACTGGCGCTGGGCAAGAGGTGGGCCGCGAACGGCTCCCGTGCATCTGCATGAGCCGACTGGCGGCTCTCCCATCAGCTGGCGGGGCGAGCCCCGCCAATTCAGTTGCTGCTCTGTATTTGTTCTGTCCGTGTTCTGTTCTTGTACTGTCTCGTCAGTCGTGGCCTAGAACTGGGCCGGCAGCCAGGTGGCCAGGCCCGGGAAGGCGGCCAGCGCCCCCAGCATGCACAGCTGGATCAGGATGAACGGAATGACGCCCTTGTAGATCTGCTTGGTGCTGACTTCCTTGGGCGCGACGCCGCGCAGATAGAACAGCGCGAAACCGAAGGGCGGCGTCAGGAAGGAAGTCTGCAGGTTGATGGCGATCATGATGCCCAGCCAGATCGGGTCGAGGCCCATGGCCAGCAGCACCGGGCCGACGATCGGCACCACCACGAAGGTGATCTCGATGAAGTCGAGGATGAAGCCGAGCAGGAAGATCACCAGCATCACCACCAGGGTGGCACCGATGACGCCACCGGGCATGTTCTCGAAGATCTCGGTGACGACCTCTTCGCCGCCGAAACCACGGAACACCAGCGAGAACAGCGCCGCACCGATCAGGATCAGGAAGACCATCGTGGTGACGTTGGTGGTGGAGCGCACGACTTCCGTCAGCGTCTTGAAGCTCAGCTTGCGGTTGGCGACGGCCAGCATCAGCGCGCCGAAGGCACCTACGGCAGAGGCTTCTGTCGGCGTGGCCAGTCCGCCGAGAATCGAGCCCAGCACGCAGACGATCAGCACGATCGGCGGCACCAGTCCCTTGAGGAGCAGCCAGCCGATGCCACCGGTGTGGCCCAGCTCCTTCATCAGCGCGTCACGGTCCACGGCCGGCGCCTTCTCGGGCTTGAGCCAGGCGATGATGGCGATGTAGACGATATAGGCGACCACCAGGATCAGGCCCGGCACCAGGGCGCCGATGAACAGGTCGCCCACCGAGACGGTCTTCGGGCTCCAGATGCCCATCGACAATTGCGCCTGCTGATAGGCGGAAGACAGTACGTCGCCCAGCAGAACGAGTGCGATGGACGGCGGAATGATCTGTCCCAGGGTGCCGGTGGCACAGATGGCGCCAGTGGCGAGCGACGGGTCATAGCCACGCTTGAGCATGGTGGGCAGTGACAGCAGGCCCATGGTCACGACGGTCGCGCCGACGATACCGGTGGAGGCCGCCAGCAACATGCCGACGATGGTCACGGAGATGCCCAGGCCGCCACGCAGTGAGCCGAACATCAGCGCCATGGCGTCGAGCAGCGTCTCGGCGACCTTCGATTTTTCCAGCAGCACGCCCATCAACACGAACAATGGCACGGCCAGCAACGTCTGATTGGTCATGGTGCCGTAGAGGCGATTGGGCATCGCCGACAGGAAGCTGGCATCGAATACGCCCTGGGTAATGCCCAGCGCGTCCAGCCCCATGCCCAGCCCGGCGAAGGCCAGCGCGGTACCGGCAAGCGACAGCGCCACCGGATAGCCCAGCATGAGAACGACACAGATACACACGAACAGCAGCAGCGGCATGATCTCGAGCATTACACCAGCTCCTCATCGTGATCAGGGGTGTCATCGCTCGCATGCGGCGACGGCAGCCGCCCGCACAGGAACAGGAGGTGGCGACCAGCTTCAGCGACACCTTGCAGCATCATCAGGATGGCGACCGCGGGGATCAGGCTCTTGAGCAGATAGACGCCAGGCAGGCCACCGGATTCGGGGGAGGCTTCCTTGATGCTCCATGAGTCGCCGACATAACCCAGGCTCGAGAGCAGGATGAAGATCATCACCGGGAACAGCAGGAACAGGGTGCCGCCGAGGTCGATCCACGACTTCCCGCGATGGGACATGCGCTGGTAGAAGATATCCACGCGGACATGGTTGTCATGCTTGAGCGTGTAGCTGGCGGCGAGCAGGAAGACGGTCGCGTGCATGTACATCACGGATTCCTGCATCGGAATGCTGTTGATGTTGAAGGCGTAGCGCAGCATCACGATGGCGAATTCGACCAGCATCATGATGACGACCAGCCAGGACACGCAGCGTCCCAGCCCTTCGGTCATGCGGTCGAGCCCTGTGAGCCAGCCGGGGGTAGAGGCAGTGGCAGACATGGAATCCCCTTGGCCTGCGGGTAGCAGGTGATATTTGTTGGCGTTGTTGTTGCCGAGTCTGGCGTTGCGTGTGCCGTCATCGTAGTCGGGGCGATCTCGTGTGCACGCTGACGATCGTCACATCAGTTCAGGCTTTGCTCATGTTGTAGCTTTGATGAGACGTCGGCAATCCGGCAATCGTCGTTTCAGACAACGCTATTCCACGCTGGTGGATGGCAGATGCCAGTGAGGCCATGCAGGCTCTCGGCAGTCATCAGCGTTGCTTTCACGATTAATCCACGCCCTCGGACAGGCCAAGAGTAGCGAGTGGCTGGCCAGTGACAAATGGATCATTGGTCTGACAGGCGAGATATATCTTTCGATTCAGTCACTTGGATTGAAAAATCCATGCAGGACGGGAACGGGAAGGTGGCAATCAAGGTGACGGACAGGCGGGTCCCGGCGGATATCGAGGGTGATATCCAGGCACCCGTGAGAGGACTGAGAATTGAGGTGAGGGCGTGTCAGGCCAGGCCAAGCGCCTTCTGACAGGCCACGGGGAGGTGCACTTCCACCGCAAGAGGTAGATGGTCTGAGAAGAGGTGGGACAAGGTGCTGGGGTGCTCGATGTGCAGGGTGGAGGAGGCCAGAATATGGTCCAGACCCCGCCGTGGCTGCCAGGCAGGATAGCTGTTGATCGCCTTGCTGGGCCGCGAGTCGAGCGCCTCGCAGAATCCCTTGTGCTGGCGCAGTTGAGCCAGGGTGCAGTTCAGGTCGCCCATCACGATGACGTGCTTGAGCGGTGCGATCAGCTCTCCGAGATAATCGAGCTGCTTGCGCTGGATTCGCGCGCCAAGTGCCAGATGCGTGACGAAGACATGCAGCGCATGCTCCCCCTCGCCGAAGCGAGCATGGATGGCGCCGCGCCCCGGCAGGGTGCCGGGCAGGCTGTGCTCTTCGAGATGGCTGATCGGCAGGCGCGACAACAGGCCGTTGCTGTGCTGTGCCAGCCGGCCGAGGTTGCGATTGAGCTGCTGATAGCGATGCGGGAAGTGAGCCGTCTCGGCCAGCGCGTCCACCTGATTGACGTTGCCGGAGCGGAAGCTGCCGCCGTCGACTTCCTGCAGCCCGACGATGTCGTAAGGCGTGATGGCCCCGGCAATCAGTTCCAGGCGGCGGTGGCGCTTGGGATGTGGCAGCAGATGTTGCCAACCGCGGGTGACATAGTGATGCCACGCCGCGGTATGGATACCGACCTGCATGTTGAAGGTCAGCAGACGCAGCGGCGAACCCGACAATCCATGCCCGGCATCATCCGCTGCGTCGGCGGCCACTGGGGAGTCGTCAGCGGCCTCTGCCATCAGGCGGCGTCCTTGTCGCCAGCCTTCTCTTCACGCACCTGCTCGACCAGCTCATCGGTGATCTTGAGCATGTTCTTGAGCGAGCCAGCCGTGCTCGGAGAGACGACATAGCGACCGTCGACGATCAGTGCGGGGACACCCATGATCTTGTAGGCGCGCATTTGTGCGTGTGCCTGATTGACCTGGCTCTTCACGCCGAAGGAGGTCAGGGACTTCTCGGCGTCTTCTTCGCTGACACCGTAGTCGCTGTAGAAGGCGGCGATGTCTTCCGGGTCGGTGAGGCGCTGGTGGTCCTTGTGGATGGCATCGAAGAAGGCCTTGTGGGTCTGATCGAGAATGCCCAGATCCTTGGCGGCATAGAAGGCATAGGCGTGCTTGACCCAGTCCTGCCCCATGGTGGCCGGCAGACGATGGAAGGTCACGTCACCGGGCAGCTCATCGACCCAGGGCTCGAGGCTGGATTCCAGTGCGTAGCAGTGCGGGCAGCCATACCAGAATGCCTCGACCACTTCGACGTTGCCGGCTGGTGCATCGGTCTTCACCGGTTCGTCGAGTACCTGATAGTCCTTGCCAGCTTCAGCGGCGAACACGCTTGCTGACAGGCCAAGGCCCGCCACCAGAGTCAGTAGGGGTTTCCACTTCATGGAACATCTCCATCGGGTTG
Organism: Cobetia marina; assembly: GCF_001720485.1. Classification (GTDB taxonomy): domain Bacteria; phylum Pseudomonadota; class Gammaproteobacteria; order Pseudomonadales; family Halomonadaceae; genus Cobetia; species Cobetia marina. Next base: position 4,029,923 of record NZ_CP017114.1, on the reverse strand, counting down.
AGGCATGCCCGGGCATGAGACCCGGCAACATTAGTGATGCATCGAGTATGCGTGTCAGCCACCACCGCTGTCGAGACTGCCGGGCGGGACACGGCGGATCACTGTCTGGCCAGCCTAGCGTGACAAGGTTGACCGCTGGATGAACGCCGTTCGACCACGTTGCCGTGCAGAGCATGCCACGCCGTGCCGGAGCCGGTCGCCATCGCAGATGTCATACGTGACATCTGCCTGACTGGATGCCTCAGCGCAGGCCGTGAAGATACTCGGCGACCTGCTGCATGTCGCTGTCACTCATGCGTGCGGCGATGCTGCTCATGATGTCATTGGGGTCGTTGTCACGCGTGCCGTCACGAAAGGCCTTCAGCGAGGTGATGGTGTAGGCGGGGAATTGCCCAGCCAGCGCAGGATAGCCTGCTGAATCAATCCCCTCGCCGCGAGGGCCGTGGCAGGCGGTACAGGCCGCGATACCTCGCTCAAGCGAGCCGGCCCGGTACAGCACCTCACCTGCTTTCGTGGCGTCGGGCTCTGCCTGGCCGCGGTTGGCGGGCTGCTCGGCATAATAGGCCGCGATATCGGCAATGTCCTGATCGCTCAGGGTGTCGGTGAGGCCTGCCATCTGGGGAACCGCGCGACGACCCTCGCGGATATCCGTGATCTGCTTGCGCAGATAATGGGCCTGCTGTCCGGCGAGGTGCGGGAAGGCGGAGGCTGGGGACACGCCCTGCGCGCCATGGCAGGCAGCACAGACGGCTGCCTTGGCCTGGCCGGCGCTGGCATCCGCGGTGATCCCGTCTGCGCCGGCGCGGGGCGAGAGGCCGAGCGTCAGCAGGGCGCTCAAGGTGGCGAAAATCGTCGTGGCAAGTACGCCCCAGCTCGAGCTCTGCGGCCCTTCACGGTGCTGCGGTGATCTCATCAGCTTGTTCATGTCACTGGTCCCTGTTTGCGCAAATCCCGCAGTGGAGTCATCCCGGCGCTGGTGGCAAGCATCACCCGAGGAGAAGTACGTCAGACGCCTCGCAGCCCGTGAGAGCTGGGTGGTACACTAGCGCATCATGAGCGTGATGCTTGTCATTTCGGCAGTATAGCGAATCCCCTTCAGGGCGCGTTAATGTGCCTGCCGCCTGCCTGTCGAGCTGACAGCGCCAGTGGTGCTCTATTCCGTTTCACCGGCCGTTTCTTCTGCTCTCACGTGATGTCGCGCGGGCGAGACGTCCGCCATCAACAGGTATTCAGATTCTCATGGCCGAGTCAGCCACTCCGTCCCCCAAGCTTCACTATCGTCAGGCGCGCTTCTTGATCAGCGCCGCCACCCTGGCCCAGTGCCCGACGGATGTCGGCGCCGAGGTGGCCTTTGCCGGTCGCTCCAATGCTGGAAAGTCGAGCGCCATCAATGCCCTGACGTCCCAGAAGGCGTTGGCGCGTACCTCCAAGACGCCTGGCCGCACTCAGCTGATCAACTACTTCACCATCGGTGAAACGGGCCGCCATCTGGTGGATCTGCCCGGCTATGGCTATGCCAAGGTGCCGGACAAGGTGAAGCGTGAGTGGCAGTCCCATCTGTCCAACTACCTGCGCAACCGCCAGTCGCTGCGCGGCCTGGTGCTGCTGATGGATGTGCGTCACCCGCTGTCCGAATTCGACCAGATGATGCTGGGCTGGGCCGATGAGGCACAGATGCCGGTGCATATCCTGCTGACCAAGGCGGACAAGCTGAAGCGTGGACCGGCAGCGGCGAGCCTCCAGAAGGTACGGCACGCCCTCAAGGAGTGGGAAGACCTCGTCACCGTGCAGCTGTTCTCGTCGCTCAAGTATTCGGGAGTCGAGCAGGTGCACGCCAAGCTCGATGAGTGGCTGGCGGACCCGACGGTGATGGAAGGTGTCACGGAGGGTGAGGCCGATGAAGCCCCCCAGGACCCGTTCGACGACTGAGTCGTCCGTGTCATGACATGTGCTGCTGCACAAAAGAGACGCCGGTCACCCTTGGGTGACCGGCGTCTCTTTTGTGGGGCGTCCAGTTATGGAGCATCCAGTTAAGGGGCGTCCAGATCTCTGCCCTGGCGGGGTCGGTCACTTGTAACCGATTGCCTGTCACCGTTCATCGTTTCTCACATGAACAGGCTGGGAGTGGCGTTTTGCGACAGCAATCTCTGAGGGACCTGCGGCATCGCAGCCTGACTTGCCCGCACCTCGAAACGTGTCAGGTGGCCACCCTGGGAGCTGTCGGCAGGGGCATTCATGCTGCGTGCCCGCGGATCATCGCCCGACATGTCGATGATCGCCGCCGGTACCGAGGTCACGCCTCGCGTGGCGTTTTCCATGCTGGTTCGCGCACTGTAGACCGCCAGTACGATCAGCATGGCGCAGAGCACGACCTGTCCTGTGCCGATCAACACTCCCTGCCAGGCACTGGCATGCGGCAGGGCCAGCGGACCGGGATCCTGCTGGAATCTCTCGATGATGTCGGTGGCGTCGCGGGACTCGGCGTCGTCACTGATGGCGCGGGAATATTGCCAAGTCTGGCAGATGACACGCCGAGATGATGATTGAGTGCTCATGCTGTCCTCTCCAGTCGCGACGACATCGAACGTGAGTTCTCGGATGACCCTGGCAGGCCCGTGGAAGGCTGGGTCGTCAGGCACGAGAAACTTGTACAACAAATATGGTCTCTGCCATAAAGTTGTACAAGTTTTAATTTGTGTATCGCTTTTCTGGAACGTCAGTCCAGGTGACAGCAGGTAACCGACGGTCAGGTCTGGAAGGTCAGAAGCGCTGTCGTTTCATCGTGATGCATTCAGGTGCCGCAACAGTTCCGGAAGCTCCCGGACATGCGAGATGACATGGACTCCGGCGGGAACCGGCTCCGGCGCGCCACGCCCCTTCACGTCGATCCATGCCGCCTGCATGCCGAGACGTACTGCCGGCAGGGCATCTTCCTTCCATGAGTCGCCGACATGCAGCGTGGTGGAGGGGCGGCTGCCCAGACGTGCCATGGCGGCGAGGAAGGGGCGTGCATCCGGCTTGGGCGCCAGCCATTCGCCGGCGGCGATGCTGAACTCGAAATGATGGTCCAGCGCCAGGCGTGTCAGGTCGACATTGCCATTGGTGATGGCGCCGAGGCGGTAATGCCGGGCCAGTGAGTCGAGCAGCTCGCTGGCTTCCGGAAAGGGCTGCAATTCGTGGCGCAATGCCAGGAAGCGTTCGACGGCCGCATGTGACCAGTGATGGGCTTCCTTTTCGCCATGGCCGGCATCACGCAGCATGATGCGCATGGCTTCACGGCGCAGCCAGGTGAAGTCACCACGCCGCAAGGGATGTTCCAGCCCGAGTGCCATGCGGCGACGGGTATATTCCTCGAGGGGAAAATCAGTGGCATGACCGATCTCACCGTCCAGCCAGGCGTAGTGTTCCGTCTCGGCGCGCTCCATGATCGGGCGATTGGCCCACAGGGTGTCATCGAGATCGAAGGTCAATGCGGTCAGCGAAGGCGTCGTTACGGGCATCACAGGGGATCATCCTTGAGCGGAACATCAGCAGGGGAGGCGGCGTCAATGTCAGCCGGCGTTGCCTCTTCTGGCCCACGCTGGCGACGTGCACGGGGGTGCGCCTGGTCGTAGGCGCTGGCCAGCTGTTGCCAGTCGAGTCGGGTATACACCTGGGTCGTGGAGAGATGGGCATGGCCCAGCAACTCCTGCACGGCGCGCAGATCGCCACTGGATTCCAGCAGATGGCTGGCGAAGGAATGGCGGAGTCGGTGGGGGTGCAGGTGCTCCGGCAGGCCGCGTGTCTTCGCTTGCGTCACCAGACGAAGCTGCACGCCGCGTTGTCCCAGCCGCTGGCCTCGCTGGCCGACGAACAGGGCAGTCTCGTCAGCAGGCGCGAGTTGCCCACGCACCTTCAGCCAGGCATCCAGCGCCTGACGCGCTCGCGAGCCGATGGGCAGCTGGCGAGGCTTGTTGCCCTTGCCGCGCACGCGCAGGCGGCGTGTCTCCAGCATGTCGAGGTCGAGACTGACCAGTTCCGAGAGTCGCAGCCCCGAGCCGTAGAGCAGCTCCAGCATGGCCTGATCGCGGATCGCCAGTGGTGTGCCGTCGTGCGGGCAGTCGAGAAAGCGTGACAGGCTGTCGATGTCCACTGGACGAGGCAGGTGGTCCGGCAGGCGCGGTGTCTGTACCAGGCCCGCCGGGTTGTGCGCCAGAATGCCGTGATCGACCAGCCAGCCACAGAAACGACTGATCGCCGCGCGACGTCGGGCCAGTGAACGGGGGGCGAGCCCACGACTGCGTTCAGCGCCCAGGAAGCGACGCAGTGTCGGCACATCCAGGGCCTGCCAGTCTGCAGGAGGCCGAGCGGTGGTGCTGGTGTCGGCATCCACCGTGGTCTCGGCCGGTGAGGGGCGCAACATGAAGTGGATCAGTGCCTCGAGATCGCGCTGATAGGCGCTCACGGTCGCCGCGCTGCTGTCCTGGGCAAGATGGGCGAGAAACTGCTGGCAGGGGCGGGTCAGCGCCTGGCGTCTGGCAGTGTCGAGGGAGTCATCCGGGAGGTCAGAGGCGCTCATCGCGCGGCCTGATCATCACGCGAGGCAGCGGAGTCTGACGTGTGACTCGTCGCATGACGCCCGAGGCAGCGCGCCAGCACATCGCCGAGATATTCGGGGAAGAGAGTGTCGAGTCCGGCACGGAACTGCTCGGCCTCGGCACTGGCGACCACCAGATAGCCCAGACATTCGCCACGGGTCAGACGCACGATGACGGCGGAGCCGCGCGTGGCATCCGCCTGGCTGGCCTCGACCAGATCGTGGCACTCCGCCCCTAGCGGCCAGTCATGGTCCGGCAGCAGGGCTTCCCAGCGCGTGCGTGGCATCGCCAGACAACGGCTGGCGCGGCCTTCGAGCAGGCGCTCGAATTGCTCGGCACGCGCATCATCGAGCACCTGACGCGGTGGCTGGGTCGCGGGGCCGGCGCCGCGTTGCCACAGGCAGACGGCGGCGATGTCGAACAGCTCGCTGAGACGGGTTGCCAGAGTCTCCGCGAGGGCATCATCCGATTCGGCATCCATCAGATCCAGCACGATCTGACGCAGTCGCTGATAGCGGCTTTCATTGTCGCGGGCGGTATTGAGCAGCTCCTCGAGACGCGCCTCGGCCTGCTCGGTACGTCCGCGCAGGTCATGCACCAGCCGCTCCAGCAGCGAGACGCTGCCACCGCGTGCTTCGGGGTGTGGCACGCGCAGCTGCTGGAGCAACCCTTCCCGACCCTCGAAGAAATCCGGATGCGTGGCCAGCCACTCGGCGACCCGGTCCGGGTCCAGCGTGCGCGGGCGACGTGAGGCGGATGGCTCGGCCATATGGCTCTCCTTGCGAGGGTTGGCGACGGGACGCCGGCGCTTCGCGCAGGCGTCCCCTGTCAGCGGCGGCTTACAGGATGATGCGGCCTTCGAAGACGGTCTCGGCAGGACCGGTCATGAAGACAGGGTGACCTTCGCCGCCCCATTCGATGCTCAGGGTGCCGCCAGGCAGCGTGACATCGACAGGACTGGCGAGCAGGCCACGACGAATGCCGGAAGCGACGGCTGCACAGGCACCGGTGCCACAGGCCAGCGTCTCGCCGACGCCACGCTCGAAGACGCGCAGGCGTGCTTCATGGGGCGAGACGACTTCCAGGAAGCCGGCATTGACGCGCCTGGGGAAGCGCGGATGCGCTTCGATCAGCGGACCGACCTCTCGTACCGGTGCCTCGTCGACGCTGTCGACCAGCAGCACCGCATGGGGATTGCCCATCGAGACGACACCGATCTCCAGGGACTCGCCGCCGACCTCCAGCGCATGCACCGGCAGATCCGTCTCGGCCTCGAAGGGCAGCGCGGCGGGGGCGAAGCGCGGAGCGCCCATGTCGACGCGGACTCGCCCGTCATCGGCCACTACCAGTGTCAGCGGGCCACCGGCGGTCTCGACGCGGATCTCGCGCTTGGTGGTCAGGCGCTGATTGAGCACGAAGCGCGCAAAGCAGCGGGCCCCGTTGCCGCAGTTCTCGACTTCGCTGCCATCGGCATTGTAGATGCGATAGCGGAAGTCCATGTCCGGGTCACGGGGTGGCTCGACCACCAGCAGCTGATCGAAGCCGATACCGAAATTGCGATGCGAAAGCCGTCGGATATCGGCATCGCGCAGGCGGCCACGCTGGGAGATCAGGTCAATGACCATGAAGTCATTGCCCAGACCGTGCATCTTGGTGAAGTGCACCAGCATCAGTCATCACCTTCCGGCAGCAGTTGCTCACCGGTCCACAGTTCTTCCAGACGTTCGCGGCGACGCACCAGATGCATCTGGCCGCCATCCACCATCACTTCGGCGGGACGACAGCGGCTGTTGTAGCTGGAGGCCATCACGAAGCCATAGGCGCCGGAGGAGCGAACGGCAAGCAGGTCGCCCGGCGCGATGGCCAGTTCGCGGTCCTTGCCCAGGAAGTCGCCTGTCTCGCAGACCGGGCCGACCACGTCGTAGCTGGCGCTTGCACGTGACTCGCGCGTGTCGACGGGCACGATGTTCTGCCACGCCTGATACAGCGACGGACGGATCAGGTCATTCATGCCGGCATCGATGATGGCGAAGTTCTTCTCTTCGCCGGGCTTGAGGTACTCGACACGGGTCAGCAGGACGCCGGCGTTGGCGGCGATGGAGCGACCCGGCTCGAACAGCAGTGTCATCTCGTTGCCATGCTCGTAGCGCGCCAGGCGTTCCAGCAGGGCGCTTGCGTAGGCGAAGGGCTCCGGCGGCGTCTCGTTCTGGTAGGGCACGCCGAGGCCGCCGCCGAGATCCAGATGCTCGATGATGATGCCGCGCTCGCGCAGGCGGTCCAGCAGCACCAGCAGGCGCTCGAGGGAGTCGAGGAACGGCGCCAGCTCGGTCAGCTGGGAGCCGATATGACAATCGACGCCTACCACCTTGACGTGCTCCATGGCGGCGGCGGTCTCGTAGACCTCCAGCGCCTGCTCGACAGGAATGCCGAACTTGTTGGCCTTGAGGCCGGTGGAGATGTACGGGTGGGTGCCGGCATCGACGTCCGGGTTGATGCGCAGCGACACCGGTGCGATACGCCCGAGGCGACCGGCGACGGCATTGAGGCGCTCAAGCTCGGGCAGCGATTCGACGTTGAAGCACTTGATGCCCAGCTCCAGCGCGCGCTGCATCTCGGCGGCCTGCTTGGCGACGCCGGAGAACACGACCTTGGCGGGGTCTCCGCCGGCCTTGAGGACGCGCTCCAGCTCACCGGCGGAGACGATGTCGAAGCCGGCACCCAGACGTGCCAGCACGTTGAGCACCGCCAGGTTGGAGTTGGCCTTCACGGCGTAACAGATCAGATGCGGGTGGTCGCCCAGCGCATTCTGATAGGCCTTGAAGTGGCGCTCCAGCGTGGCACGGCTGTAGACGTAGCAAGGCGTGCCGAACTGCTCGGCCAGCGTGGCGAGAGAGGCGTCTTCGGCGTGCAGCACGCCATCCTGATATACGAAGTGATCCATGATCCGGCCTGCAAGATGTCGCGCCGGCGGGCATCACCCGCCGGAGATGTAAGGGGGGCTCAGGCGTCGCTGCCGGAAGTCTCGGTAGCGGCGGTGCGCTCTGTCTCGGCGGCAGCCGGTGCAGGGGCGGGTGCCTCGGCACGTTGACCGCCGGCATCGGCGTCCGCCGGCAGATACAGCGGGCCCTTCTGACCGCAGCCGGTCAGAAGGCCTGCACCCAGCAGCAGGCCCGCAAGGGTACGAAGGGCGTGACGGGCGGACTGGCTCATCAGATGACGCATCGGGCGGCCTCCTGGCAGCTGACGATGAAGCGGTGAGGGCCTGACGGTGCATTACACGGTCAGGCCCCGACTTGACGGTTTCAGGCGCGGCTGGTCAGCGCCTCACGTGCACGCTGCACGGCAGCACGCACCTGATTCGGCGCGGTGCCCCCGATGTGATTGCGCGCCGCGACGGAACCTTCCAGCGTGAGCACGTCGAAGACGTCCTGTTCGATGGTGTCGGAGAACTGCTTGAGTTCATCCAGCGTCATCTCGGACAGGTCACGCTTCTGCTCGATGCCGAAGGCGACGGACTTGCCGACGATCTCGTGGGCATCCCGGAAGGCGACACCCTTGCGCACCAGGTAATCCGCCAGGTCAGTCGCGGTGGCGAAGCCCTTGCTGGCCGAGGCGTACATGTTGTCGGACTTGGCGCGGATCGCCGGAATCATGTCGGCGAAGGCGCGCAGGCTGCCGCGTACGGTATCGATGGTATCGAACAGCGGCTCCTTGTCTTCCTGATTGTCCTTGTTGTAGGCCAGCGGCTGGGACTTCATCAGGGTCAGCAGGCTCATCAGGTGGCCATAGACACGGCCGGTCTTGCCACGCACCAGTTCCGGCACGTCCGGGTTCTTCTTCTGCGGCATGATGGAGGAACCGGTGCAGAAGCGATCCGGCAGATCGATGAAGTCGAACTGGGCGCTGGTCCACAGCACCAGCTCTTCGCTCATGCGTGACAGGTGCATCATCAGCAGGCTGGCGAAGCTGGTGAATTCGATGGCGAAGTCACGATCGCTGACGGAGTCGAGGCTGTTCTCGGTCGGACGATCGAAGCCGAGCAGCTCGGTGGTGACGTGGCGGTCGATGGGGAAGGTGGTGCCGGCCAGCGCCGCGGCGCCCAGCGGCAGCACGTTCATGCGGGTACGGCAGTCACGCAGGCGGTCCTGGTCACGGGCGACCATTTCCTGCCACGCCAGCAGATGGTGGCCGAAGGTGACCGGCTGAGCGCTCTGCAGGTGAGTGAAGCCCGGCATGATGGTGTCGGCTTCCTGTTCGGCCAGGCCCAGCATGCCTTCCCGCAGACGCGTCAGCTCGGCGTCGATGACGTCGATCTCGTCGCGCAGGTAAAGGCGGATGTCGGTGGCCACCTGATCATTGCGTGAGCGACCGGTGTGCAGCTTCTTGCCGGTGTTGCCGATCTTGGCGGTCAGACGTGCCTCGATGTTCATGTGCACATCTTCCAGCGCGACGGACCACTCGAATTCGCCGCGAGCGATCTCTTCGCTGATCTCCTTCAGTCCTTCGATGATGGTGTCGCGCTCTTCCTCGCTCAGCACGCCGACGCCGGCCAGCATGGTGGCGTGGGCGATGGAGCCACGAATGTCGTGCTGCGCCATGCGCTGATCAAAATCGACGGACGCGGTGAAGCGGGCCACGAAGGCATCGGTCGGCTCGCTGAAGCGGCCGCCCCAGGACTGATTGGTAGATTCGCTCATCGGGATCTCGAATTGTGGTGACATGTCCAGAGTTCGGCGTCCGGTGCACGGTCGCGCAGCCGGTATCGTTGACCTTGGAGTGTACCAGACTCCGTCGGATGGGCGAGGGGGGCGCGCACCAAGATGCGTTGCGGCCAGGGAGGCGTGTCATCGTGACGCTTCCGGGGATTTTCCCCTTGGCCATCAGTGGCTTTATGATGACGGTATCCGGTGGCGGTCAATGTTGGCCGTCACGAACGTTTCGACTGTCGCGCCAGCGTCGCGCGTCCCAAGGAGAATGCCGTGTCCCGCCGTGAGACCCTGCGTATCGCGACCCGCAAGAGCCTGCTTGCCCTGTGGCAGGCTGAACACGTCAAGGCACGTCTGGAAGCCCTGCATCCCGGCTTGACGGTCGAGCTGGTGCCGATGTCCACGCGGGGCGACAAGATTCTCGACACGCCGTTGGCCAAGATCGGCGGCAAGGGCCTGTTCGTGAAGGAACTGGAAGAAGCCATGCTGGATGGCCGCGCCGACATCGCCGTGCACTCCATGAAGGACGTGCCGATGCATTTCCCGGACTCGCTGGGGTTGGCCGTAATTCTCGAGCGCCATGCGCCCACCGATGCGTTCGTCTCCAACGACCACGCCAACTTTGACGCGCTCCCCCGGGGGGCTCGCCTGGGCACCTCCAGCCTGCGTCGTGGCCTGCAGGCCAAGGCCGCCCGTCCGGATCTCGAGGTGCTCAGCCTGCGCGGCAATGTCCAGACGCGTCTCGGCAAGCTGGATGCCGGTGAGTTCGACGCCATCATCCTCGCCACCTCCGGCCTGCAGCGCCTCGAACTGGATGCACGCATCACCGCCGAGATGGACGCCGAGACCTGTCTGCCGGCCTGTGGACAAGGCGCGCTGGGCATCGAATGCAACCTGCAGGACGAGGAGATTCTTGCGCTGCTCGAGCCGCTGGCTCATGAAGACTCCAGTCGTTGCGTGCTGGCCGAGCGCGCCATGAATACGCATCTGGAAGGTGGCTGCCAGGTACCGATCGGTGGCTATGCCGTGCTGGAAGAGGGTGGCAGGCAGCTGTGGTTGCGGGCACTGGTCGGCAATCCCGATGGCAGCGTCATCCTGCGTGCCGAGGCGCGTGGTCCGGCCGATACGCCCGAAGCGCTGGGCATCGCCGTGGCGGAAGATCTGTTGCAGCAGGGGGCCGGCGAGATTCTGGCGGCGGTCTATGGCGATGCGCGTGACTGATGGCGCCCGCCATGCGGAGGTGGAGGACCGGGCGATGCCTCGCGCGGCATCGAGTGCGCGGTCGTCTCTTGAAGTGCTGACGACGCGTCCGGGCTCGCGCGGTGCCGTGCTTGATGCGATGCTGAGAGACGTTGGCTGCGCCGTGGAGTGCCTGAAGCTGATGGCGCTCGAGCCGCTGCCGCTGGAGCCCGCCGGGCGTCAGGCGATTCTCGACATCGACCTCTATCGAGGGGTGGTAGTCATCTCGCCTCAGGCCGCCGGCTACCTGGCGGACTGGCTGGAAGACTGGTGGCCGCAATTGCCCGAGGGGCTTGCCTTCTACGCGGTGGGCTCCGCGACGGCAGAGGTACTCCACTCACGCCTCGGCGTTCGGGTGAGAGTGCCGCCACACGCCACGCGTGGCGCACATGTCGAGGTGGATGCCCCGGTCGGCACGACCAGCGAGGCCCTGCTCTCGCTGCCGTCCCTGCAGCAGCTTCAGGGGCAGCGCTGGCTGCTGGCGGCCGGAGAAGGCGGGCGCGCCCTGCTGGAGGACACCCTGGTGGCACGCGGTGCCCAGGTGACGCGTCTGGCGCTTTATCGACGCCTTCCGTTGGCTTTGTCCTCTCAACAGGCTGGCCGTCTGGCGGCGGGCGCGTATGATGCAATGGTGGTGACCAGCAATACGCTGCTTGAGGCGGTAGTGACCTCGGCAACGACGCGGACCTTGAACCAACCGCTAATCGTGTCGAGCAACCGTTTGGCTACACTGGCACACGCTCATGGGTTCGAGCGCGTGACGGTCGCCGCGGATGCCTCACCCGGGGCCCTGAGGCAGGCAGTGCTGGATGCCTGCGCCCCGACTCGCCATGCGAGAGAGACCGGCGCCACTGCGCCTGGTCCGCGCGAGGCCATCGATTCCCAAGAATCCGGAAAAGGGCAAGCGTAGATGAGCAACCGAGAACACGATCAGGAAGACCACGGCTCTGCCGGCACCACGCCAGGCAAGCCGAGCGACAAGGATGCTGCCGCTCGCGCATCAGATGCCTCTTCCGCTCCCGGCGAACACGCCGAAGACACTGCCTCTGGCCGCCCTGGCGCCGAGGCCTCCCGTTCGTCCTCCTCTTCCTCGTCATCCGCCACGGCTGACGCCCCACGTGAGCGACGCTCGCGTGGCGGGCGCAACCGTCGTGGACGGGGAAAGGGACAGGGCAGCTCCTCCTCTTCATCCTCCACTGCCAGCGAGTCCACGCCCGTGAGCCAGACTTCCGACGATAACGCCTCGACGCCTTCCGGCGCGAAATCTCCCTTCCCGAAGCAGTCCGATACCGCGTCTGCCGCCGAGACGACCACTGCCTCGACGGCGTCCGGCAAGGGCGCTGCCTCAGGCAAGGGAGGGGCTTCAGACAAGAGCGGCGTGACGGGCAAGAGTGCCGGTGCCACCGTGGGTGGCGCGGGAGGAGGCACGCCGCCGAGCGAGCCGCAGGGCAGCAAGAAGAGTGCTGCCGGCGGCATCGCACTGGTGCTGGTCATTCTTCTTGCCATCGTCGTCGCGGTACTGGCCTGGTTCGGCTGGCAGCGTCTGAACGCCCTGCCGGATGCCCAGGGCCTCGACAAGCAGGTCAGCGAATCCGTGACCCAGCAGGTCGGCCAGGTCGAGAGCAAGGTCGCCAGCCTGTCCGGCAAGCTCGACAAGAACGCGTCGCAGGTCAGTGATCTCGACAAGCGTCTGTCCGGCGAGAGCCAGCAGACCGAGCAGGCGCTCAACAAGGTGCTCGAGGAGCTCAGCAAGACCCAGCAGACCGATGCCCGCGACTGGCATTACGCGGAGGCCGAATACCTGCTGCGTCTCGCCAATCAGCGTCTGCAGCTGGAGCGTGACGTGAACGGTGCCGACGCACTGCTCGAGAACGCCGATGCGCGTATCGCAGAGGCGGACAACCCCGCCCTGCTGCCGGTTCGCAAGGCGATCCAGTCCGAGCTGGCCAGCCTCGACAGCGTGCCGCGTGTCGATCGCAGTGGCATCTACCTGGCGCTGCTCGCCGAGCAGGAACAGCTGGCGCGTCTGCCGCTCAAGCAGGACGTGGCCGAGATCGCCGCCAAGGTCGAGAACGACGCTCCGCCCACCGGCGGCTGGCAGCAGCAGCTGGCGCGCTTCGGCAATGAGCTGAAGAATCTGGTCACCGTGCGTCGTCACGATGAGGCGCTGGAAGCCCTGATCACGCCGGAGCAGGAATCCTATCTGCGCCAGAACGTGCGTCTGGTGCTCGAGCAGGCCCAGCTGGCGCTGCTCAAGGAAGAGCCGAAGCTGTATCAGGCGGCCATCGACAAGGCGATCACGCTGGTCAACGGCTACTACGATACCAAGACCGATGGCGTGCAGAATGCCGTCGCCAAGCTGGAAGACCTCAAGGGCAAGACCATCCGCCCGGAGCTTCCGGATATCTCCGCGTCTCTCAACACGCTGCGTGAGCTGATCGAACGCCGCGCCCAGTCCGGGGGTGGTGAGGCATGAGAAAACTGATACTGCTGATCATCATCGGCCTGGCCATCGGTGCGCTGTTCGGTCAGCTGATGCAGTCGTTCCCCGGCTATTGGCTGATTCGTGTCGGTGATACCTCGGTCCAGACGTCCTTCTGGTTCGGGCTGGTGCTGCTGCTGGGCGCCTTCGTGGTACTGCATTTCGGCCTGCGTCTGCTGTCGCGTTTCGCGCATCCGTTCTCGCGCCTCAAGGTGTGGAACAGCCGCACGCGCCATCGCAATGCCACTCGCAAGACCGTGCGTGGCCTGGTGGCACTGGCCGAAGGCCGCTGGAAGCGTGCCGAGAAGTCGCTGACCCATTCTGCGGAGGACTCCAGCACACCGCTGGTCAACTATCTGTCCGCAGCACTCGCCGCCCACTATCAGGGGCGTTTCGAGCAGGCGGATACGCTGCTCAAGCGTGCTCATGAGTCCACTCAGGGCTCCGAGAGTGCCGTGGGGCTGGTGCAGGCGCAGCTGATGCTGGATCGCCAGCAGCACGAGCAGGCACTCGCGACGCTGACGCGTCTCGACAAGCAGCTCGGCGAGCACCCGCAGGTCCTCAAGCTGCTCAAGCAGGCGTATCTGGCGGTGAATGACTGGGATGGCCTGCGTCGCCTGATGCCGCGTCTCGACAAGCAGGACCTCATCTCGCCGGAAGAGAAGAAGGAACTGGAACAGCGCGCCTACGTGGCACTGATCCAGCAGGCCGCGCGCAATCCGGAAGACATCGAGCGCGTGCGCAACCTGTGGGCCGACATGCCGGACCACCTGCGCAGCGACGTGAATCTGGTCGCCCTGTATGCCGAGGCATTGATCGCCGGTGGGCAGGAAGGGCTGGCAGAGCGCCTGCTGCGTCACTCGCTGAAGGAATGCTGGGATTCACGTCTGGTGCTGCGCTATGGCCTGCTGGACGTGGATGCGCCGCGTCAGCTGGTGTATGCCGAGAAGTGGCTGCAGGAGCGTCCGAATGACCCGGACCTGCTGCTGTCGCTGGGTCGACTGGCATTGCGCAATGCCAACTGGGGCAAGGCGCAGGAGTATTTCGAGGCCAGTCAGCGTCAGCGTCCGAGCGGCACGGTGTGTGCCGAGCTGGCACGTCTGTTCGCCAACCTTGGCGAGCACAACAAGAGCCAGCTCTACTACCGCCAGAGCGTCGAGCTGCTGGATCGTTCACTGCCGGCGCTGCCGCAGCCCAGCAAGGACAACGCCTGATCGACGCCGCCCGTCGGGCGGCGCTGCACATTGTTTCCTCATTTCGCGAGAAGATGAAAAACTGCCGCCGGCCAGGTCTCTGGTCGGTGGACATTGGTTACTCTCCGGGTATCCGCGTTCATGCCATGGCGTGACGGGATACCCTTCTTTTTGCCTGTCAGATGGCGCTTTTCCCCCTCCGTGGTGGTGCGGGTCTGAGCCGGTAGCGGTCTCGGGCGGCCCTGCAAGACTCGGGGTTGCAGACCCTGCAACCGGCGATCCATGCCCGCCGTGGGGCGCTGGGCACCCATGGCGCTGGCTGTCGGCATTTCCTCCGTGCGATGATTCCGCGTGATGAATGATCTGCCGTCACGGCAGGCCATTCCTGAGCCTTGTTCGGCTTATCCCCAAGACATAATGGAGTCTGCATGTTGCAAAAGTCCCTGGCCCTGATGGGCGCCTCCGTACTGGCCGTGTCACTTGCCGGCTGTGCCGCTACCGGCAACAGCTCTTCTGGCAACACCGCCAGTTCCTCCAGCTCCTCCAGCTCCTCCAGCTCCATGATGAGCCTGGCCAGCAGCATGCTGAGCAGCCAGACGGGCCAGTCCCTGCCGGCAGCCGACCTGATGTCTAGCCTGACCTCCCAGCTGGGCGTGTCTTCCACCCAGGCGCTGGGTGGCTCCGCTGCCATGCTGGCACTGGCTCAGTCCCAGCTGGGTTCCAGCGCGACCTCCGAGCTGTCCAGTGAAGTGCCGCAGCTGTCCAGCCTGACCAGCAGCAGCTCTCTCTCGACCCTGTCCAGCCTTGCCAGCCTGAGCGGCAATGACAATGCCACGGCATTGGCCAGCACCGTCGGCAATGTCGATGACAGTGCGTCTCTGGACAGCGCCTTCTCCGCGCTGGGCATGGACAGCAGCATGGTGTCCCAGTTCGCGCCGGTGCTGCTCAGCTACATGGGTGGCGAAGGTGTCAGCTCGACGCTGCTGAGCTCACTGTCTGGCCTGTGGGGCACCGGCTCCTGAGCCAGCCTCGCGCATGAGGTGTGAGGCATCGGTTTACGCCCGCACATGAAAACGCCCCCGAGCCATTGGCTCGGGGGCGTTTTCGTTTCAGTCCGGCGCCCATCGCAGGCAGCCGTGTCGGGATACCCCGGGCGCGCGATCAGTCGCCGTCGGCATCCGGTTGGGTGGTCTGACGGATGCGCTGTTCCTCGGCATCCACGACTTCGCCGTCCTTGGTGGCATGGCGGGTCAGCGGGGTCTCCTCGCGACGCTGAGCCACCTTGGCGGCGGCCTCACGCTGCTCGGGAGTCTTCGGCTGACCGGCGGCGGAGCCATCGATCACGAATGGTTCATGCATGGTGCGAACGTTGGCCGGCGGCGCACCACCGTCCTTGTCCTGACCGAAGTACATGGTCATGTGCGGGAACGGGATCTCGATGCCGGCGGCGTCGAAGTGCTGCTTCACGAGCTTGTTGTACTCGCGGCCGATGGCCCACTGGTTGCCCGGGCTGGTCTTGATCATCACACGGATGTTGACCGAGCTGTCGGCGAGCGACGAGACGCCAGCGATGGTGACCGGCTCGAGAATCTCCGCGCCATAACTGCTTTCCTGGAGTTCATCGAAGGCCGCACGCAGGTGCACGATGGCGTGATCGACGTTCTCGCGGTAGGAAATGCCGTACTCGCCGACATGGTAGGCGAAGTCACGCATGTAATTGGAGACGGTATCCACCGAGGAGAACGGCACGATATGGAAGGTGCCGGACAGATCGCGGATGCCCACCGAGCGGATGGTCAGGCGTTCCGCCGTCCCGGTCACGCCACCGGCGGTGACCACGTCACCGGTGTTGATGGCATTCTCGAGCTGGATGAACACGCCGGTGATGATGTCCTGCACCATCTTCTGGGCCCCGAAACCGATCGCCAGACCGAGCACCCCGGCACCGGCCAGCAGCGGCGCGATGTCGATGCCGATCTCCGACAGCACGATCATCGCGGTGAAGACGATCATCGCGATGGCGATGGCATTGCGGAACAGTGCCAGCAGGGTTTCCACGCGTGAGGAGGGCTTGCCCTTGCCGGTATCCGGATTGAGCTTGTGCTCGATCAGGCTGGCGATGCCGACCCAGATCACGACCGCGAAGGCGAGGATGAACAGCACATGGAAGATGCGTGACAGCAGCAGGGCCCCGGCGTCCGTTGCCAGCCAGTCGCCAAGCGCCACGATGCTCCAGGCATTCAGCACCATGCCGACCACGACGACCAGGATGATGGCGCGCATGATGCGCAGTGCGGTCGGGATGTAGGAGTTGAGGCGCGTCTCCAGCATCGGCAGCTGACCACGCAGCTTGTCGGACACCTGGATGCGCTTGCCGATCAGCTGCGTCAGCACGCGAGACAGCAGTGCCCCGCCACCGATGGCGAGCAGCGTCTTGAGCGTCGCGGCCATCATGAAGGGCAGCGCCTCTTCCGGTGTCGTCTGCGAGATGATGAACAGGGTCGCGAAGTAGGCCAGCGCGATCAGGTGCCAGGTACGCGCCAGAATGCGCAGGCAGACGGCGATGAAGGCATTGTGGGTCTCGCGGGCCTGATCGAGCAGGCGGTCACGCAGCAGAACACGGTTACGGCTGATGACCACGATGGCCCAGATCAGCGCGATACCCATGATCAGCAGGCTGACGAAGCTGCCCACGGCCGGTGCCAGATTGTTGTTGATCATCGGTACCACGACGAGGATACCGTAGCCGATGAAGCCGGCGAGCAATGCCAGTGAGCGATTCCAGTAGCGGGCGACCTCATCTCGCATCGGCATCAGGCGCAGGCCCTGGTAGCCGGAGGAGAACAGCATGCGCATCAAGGCCTTGACCAGCTCGATCACCAGATAGGCATTCAGGAACATCGACTCGCGCTGTCCTATCACGCCCTGTTCGCCATAGGCGAAGATGGCCAGCAGATAGCCCCCCAGGAACGCCAGACCGATCACGGCCACGTCGACGATCGCCGCGATGATCACTGCCATCAGGGTGCGCAGCAGCGGGCTGCGGTGCTGACCATCCAGCGACCATTGGCTGACGCGACTGAAGAGCGGATGGGCCAGCCGGCGCAGGATCAGGAACAGCCCGATGGTGGAGATGACCACCAGCCCCAGACTGATGGCTTCGGTCATGAAGCGCTCCCAGTCGATGCTGCTGGCATCTTCACTGCCGAGGCCGCTGAGCGTCTGGATCATGCGGTCCAGAGTGGCGGAAAGCTCTGCGACAAGCTCCTGGCTGATCTCGGCCAGCTGGCGAGACAGTGACGGTGAGTCCTCGCTCAGCGTGACTTCCGTCCCCGCCACCTCGGCTGCCTGTTCGCTCGTCTTGCTGTCCAGCTGGCGCAAGCCTTCAATCAGTGCCTCACGCTGGTCGGGGTCCTCGAGCAACGTCGCCAGACTCTCATAGGACGAGCTGGCGGCGTCAGCATCGCTGGCGGGGGCGGCATGCGCCAGGCCACTGACGCTGAGGCACAGCATGATCGCCAGTGCCATCAGGCCCTGTAACCAGCCGGCACTCAGGCGCGAGGCGATCGATGACGTTGCGGTTTGCGCGGGAGGGGAGTGGGGGGGGATCGGGGTCGCCACTGATGGCTTCTCCTGTCTGGTGAATGTCGGATGGAGATGGAGTCGAGTCATGCGGGCTCCCTGAGGTGACTCGGAGGCACCCGGATAGCTGAGCGTCTGCGCCTTTTGGACATCGGCATGGCCACGTCATACGTCAGGCGCTGTCGATTGGATGTGGGAGCGTGATGTGCGCATCCCGCGCACGCACTCTCCTGTGTTATCGGGGCGATTGCAGGTAACCCAACCCCCGATGACGGTATGCGAGAGATTCTTCAGCGCCACAGCCTGCGGCAGCGCTGCGCATCCTTCAAGCCTTGCTCACCGGATTGTTGCAATGTCGCGTTGCAGGAACTGATGTGGCCCGATGGCTGGACAGGCGGTATTGTTGCGATCAATTATTATTACCATCCGATCTCGCCGCTCTGATATTCGCTCCCTGGAGAAACGAATGACCCACTCTTCCCATGTGTTTGCTGTTCCTGCCCTGTCCCGCCTGCGTCGTGGGCTGATGGCGTCACTGGCGGTCGTGTTGATGGGAGCCACGGTGTCTGCCGAGGCTCGTGAGGTCCAGACCGCCTATGGTGAACTGGAGCTCGAGGGCACTCCGCAGCGCGTGGTCACGCTCTATGAAGGGGCATTGGATGTGGCGGTCGCCAGCGAGGTGACGCCGCTGGGCGCGGTCACCACGCGCGGCGGTGATGGCGTGGCCAGCTATCTCCAATCTCGGGTGCCGGAGATCGAGATCGTCGGTACACCGCGAGAGTTCAATCTCGAGGCCATCGTGGCGCTCAAGCCGGACATGATTCTGGCTCCCCCGGGGCTGGACAAGGCGCAATATCAGCTGATGTCGCGTCTGGCGCCGACCATCGTGCCAGGCGGGGAGGCGCTCAGCCGGGAGGCCTGGAAGCAGCAGAGCCGAGTCTATGCCCTGGCGCTCGGGGAAGAGGCCGAAGCGGAGCTCGAGGCGCGTCTGGCCGCCATCGACGCTCACGCGGCGCGCCTGAAGGCCGAGATGACTACACCGCAGACTGCCAGCCTGGTGCGTCGCATGCCGGGTGGCCTGATGGCGATGTCCGATGAGCTGTTCGCGACCGGCTTGCTCGCCGCGACCGGCTATCAGCTGGTGGGCGGGGATCTGGTCAAGCCGGGGCGTCCGCACTCCGACCCGCTGAGCGATGAGAACATGGCGCGCATCGATGCCGACACACTCTTCCTGGCGACCCTGGATGATTCCTCTGAGGCTGCCGCTGACGCCCTGGCGAAGGAGCCGGCCTTCCAGCGTCTCGAGCACGCATCGCGTGACAGTCTGGTCGGCGTCAATGGTCAGTTGTGGACCAGTGCCAGTGGCCCGCTGGCGGCCGAGGCGCTGCTCAAGGACATCGAGCAGGCGCGCAGTGATGGGTAAGCGGGACTGGCCCGTCTCGACTCATCAGGCGTCATGCCGTCAGGTCGGGAGGCAGCATGGCGGCTGAAGGAGCGTCCTCACGGCCTGGCTCCCCACAGACAGCTCTTCGCCCGGCGACCCGCAAGGTCGCCGGGCGTCTGTCGTTGGGGCAGGTCATGCCAGTGGCGTGTCTGGCGGCGGTACTGGCCTGCCTGGCCAGTCTGTTGTGGGGCGCGGGAGATATCGGCCCTGCCCAGGCGTGGGCGGTATTGATGGGGCAGGGCAGCGAGGAGGCCCGCTTCGTGGTCACCGAGCTGCGTGCACCGCGTACCGTGATCGGCATCGCCGTGGGCATGATGCTGGCCTGCGGCGGCGCATTGATGCAGGTGGTCGCACGCAATCCCCTGGCGGAGCCGGGGCTGCTGGGTGTCAGCGCAGGCGCGGCCTTTGCCGTCGCCATCGCCCTGTTGCTGGGGATGGAGGCCGCAGGCCTGCATGTGCTGGTGGCTCAGGCTGGCGCCTTGCTGGGCTGCCTGTTCGTGATGAGCACGGTGCGGCTGAGTGGTGCACGCCAGGACCCCGTGCGCCTGGTACTGGCCGGTGCAGCGCTTTCCAGCCTGCTGGTGGCTCTCACGTCGCTGGTATTGCTGATCGACCAGCGCGCGGCAGACGAGATCCGTTTCTGGGTCATCGGCAGTCTGGCAGGGCGTTCGCTGGAGGCGCTGGGTGGCAGCCTGCCGAGCCTCATGCTCGCCCTCGCGTTGACGCTGTGGCTGGTCAGGCCGCTGGCGGCATTGGCGCTGGGAGAGGCGGTGGCCAGTGGACTTGGCCATCACCCGGGGCGCGTGCGCAAGCTGACGGTACTGGTGGTCGCGTTGCTGGTCGGGGCCGCCACGGCCCTCGCGGGGCCGATCGCCTTCGTGGGACTGGCCGTGCCTTATGTCGCGCGTGCGCTGTGTGGCGCGGATATCCGCCGCACCTTGTGGTTGTGCCTGCCGCTGGGCGTGGTGATGCTGGTGAGCGCCGACGTGGTCTCGCGTCTGCTCGTTCGTCCTTCCGAGTTGCCGCTGGGCGTGCTGACCACGCTGCTGGGCGCGCCGGTACTGATTGCCGTGGTGCGCGCTCGTCGCCTGCCGATTCTGTGAGTCAGGCTTCAATGCGCCGTTCTTCATGACAGATAACCCGGAAACGCCCATGTATCGCTCCGCTCCTTCTTCATCGGCCTCTTCTGATGCCGGGGTGCCTCGGCGCCAGGCATCATGCCCTGTCGCCACGGCACCGGCCGATACGTTCTGGTGGCGCTGCGGGCCCCTGTCGTTGCTGTGGCATCGGGCCCCATTGCTGGCCAACCTCGGTCTGCTGCTGGCACTGCTGAGTGCCTGCGTGGCCGCCTTGATGCTGGGCAGCGCGGGCCTGGGCCCCTACGCCGCCCTGAAGGCCGCGTTCGGCCATGGTGAATTCGCCGATGTCTTCGTGGTCCGGGAGCTGCGGCTGCCGAGACTGCTGGCCGGCCTCGGAACGGGCGCCGCCTTCTCGTTGGCTGGCTGTCTGATGCAGACACTGGCCAGCAACCGTCTCGCCACGCCGGGCATCATCGGCATCGACAATGGCGCGACCGCCTTTGCGGTTGCCTCCGTCGTCGGGCTCGGCGCCTCGCTGGCGCCACCGGCGATGGCACTGAGCGGCGCCGTGGTCGCCACGGCGCTGGCCTTCGGGCTTTCCGGTGGCATCGGCACGCGCGGCTATCGCTTCCTGGTCGCGGGGATCGGCGTCGGGGCGCTGTTCGGTGCCGGTACCCAGCTGATGCTGGCGCGGGTGTCCATCGATGTCGCCAACAGCGCCTATCCGTGGACGGTGGGGAGCCTCAACGCACGGGATGCCTCCTCGCTCGAATGGCTGGGGATTGCCTTGCTGCTGGCGGTGCCGGCGGCGTTGTGGCTGGGGCGAGGGCTCAATACGCTGCGCTTTACCGATTCTGTCGCCATCGGACTTGGTCAGCATGTCGCCCGTGTGCGCATGGCGACGCTGTGGCTCTCGGTACTGCTGACGGCCGCCGCGGTGGCCGTGGCCGGCCCGGTGGGCATGGTGGCGTTGGTCGGTCCCGAGATCGCCCGCTACCTGTCGCGCCACAAGGGAGTGCCCTTGCTGGGTTCGGCATTGGCAGGGGCGCTGGTGATGGTGCTGGCGGACCTCGCGGGACGCACGTTGCTGTCACCTCTCGAGATTCCGGTCGGTATCGTGATGGCGGTGGTCGGCAGCCCCTATCTGCTGTGGATCCTGCTGCGCAGCCCGCGCTAGTCAGGCTGTCCTGTCCGGCCGATGCCCCCATTCATCGTGTGGCTGACATGTCTGCATCAATGACATGAGAGTCGCCCGCAGCCCTCGCGGACCAATCGGGTCACGAGGGTCATCGTTTCAGGAGAATGCGCCATGAGCGCTGAACATCATCCACGCTGCGGGGACGCCGTGGACGCCACTCTCAAGGCCAGTGAGCTGTCGCTGGGGTATGGCAGCGGACAGCGGCATGTGGCCGTGATCGATGCGCTGACGCTGGCGCTGCCGGATGGCAAGGTGACGGCCATCGTCGGGCCCAACGGCTGTGGCAAGTCCACGCTGCTGGCCGGTCTGGCTCGCCTGCAGGCACCGCATGCCGGCGCGGTATTGCTGGAGGGCCAGGACATACGGCGTCTCGGGCGCCGTGATGTCGCGCAGCGCATCGCGTTGCTGCCCCAGGAGACGCACTCGCCGGAAGGCGTGACGGTGCATGAGCTGGTGCGCTTCGGTCGCCAGCCGCATCAGGGAGCCTTCCGTCAGTGGTCGCAGGAGGATCAGGTGGTGGTCTCGGCGGCGATCGCGGCCGCTGACATCGAGAGTCTGGCCGACCGTGAGCTGGCCTCCATGTCCGGTGGCCAGCGTCAGCGTGCCTGGATCGCGATGGCGCTGGCGCAGCAGACGCCGCTGCTGTTGCTGGATGAGCCGACCTCGGCGCTGGATCTCGGCCATCAGATCGAGGTCTTCGAACTGATCCAGCGGCTGGCCCACGAGGAAGGCAAGACCATCGTGATGGTGGTGCATGACCTGGCCAGTGCCTGTCGCTATGCCGACCACCTCGTGGCGATGCATGCGGGCAGCGTGGTCGCGGAAGGTCCGCCCTCCGAAGTGGTGACACCGGCGCTGGTGCGCAAGCTCTACGGTGTCGAATGCCGGCTGATTCCTGACCCCGAGACCGGTACCCCGCTGTTGATCGGCGTGCGGCGCACGGACGAGCGCCTGAGTGGCAGTGCTACCTGAGAGCGCCTGGCACGACTCGGCGCGCGGAATATCAGACAGCAGAAAACAAGAAGGCCTCCCCGAGGGGAGGCCTTCTTGTCACGGATATGGTGGAGGCGACGGGAGTCGAACCCGTGTCCGCCGGCACTCCGCCTTCGGCTCTACATGCTTAGTTTCATTATTTGATTTAACACGACTGCCGCCAATGAACAGGCTGCAGCAATGCGATTCTCTGAGTTTTAATCTCGACCTTAGAGACGTCGGCCAAGACGATCCTGTTTATACGGGCTCGTTCTCAATCCACCTTGAACAGGCGCAACGGTATCATGAGCAGCTTATGCAGCTAGAGCGTAGTTGTCGTCGTTTGCGACTATATATTTGCAACGTTTTATTTACGAGATACGTTACGATCTCGGCATGCACCTCAGGGTTTGCCACCAGCGTCGAATGCCAGAACGCCCCCATAACAGTGTTACTGCTTGCTGCTTTGCTACGGTGTCATCATAACAGGTGGAGACTGTGCTACGCCAGTTCAAGGCCTCAGGAATTTTTTCTGGTCTGACAGTGATTTGCCGTGATTCAAAGCCCTTGTCTCCCACATCGCAACGGTGCAGGCGCGGCGCGTGATCATGGCGCTGACAGTCTCAGCGATCCCGCAGGATTCGTGCCTTCTGGCGATTCCAGTCACGGTCCTTCTCGGTGGCACGCTTGTCATGCATCTTCTTGCCTTCCACCAGCGCGATCTCGCATTTCACGATCGCGTTCTTCCAGTACAGCTTGATGGGGACACAGGTGTGACCCTTGTCCTGGGTGCGCGAGAAGATGCGCGCGATCTGCTTCTTGTGCAGCAACAGCTTGCGCGTGCGTTGCGGGTCCGCCACCGCGTGGGTGTTGACCGTCTCCAGCGGATGGATATGACAGCCGAGCAGCCAGGCCTCACCGTTCTTGATCACGATGTAGGTGTCCGTCAGCTGGCCCTTGCCCGCCCGTAGCGCCTTGACCTCCCAGCCTGCCAGTACCAGCCCCGCCTCGAAGGCTTCCTCGATGTGGTATTCGTGGCGTGCCTTCTTGTTCTGGGCGATCAGGTTGCCGCCCTGTTGGGGTTTCTTTTTCTTGCCCATGTTGCCTCGTTTGTCGTGTGCTCCTGCCACTGCCCGACGGACAGCTGGCGCATCCTTCTGGATGGGGGGAGGCGTGTTACCATTCAAGGCCAGACGGCACTTCATGCGCCGGCCCATTGTTCATGATACGCAAGGCGCGTATCCAAGTCAGCGGAGAGCTAGATGCCTACGGTCAACCGGTCTGCCCTGGTTCGGCACTCGGCCCAGGCGATGTTCGATCTGGTCAATGATTTCGAGCGTTACCCCGAATTCCTGCCGGGCTGCAGTGATGCCCAGTTGCTTGAGCAGGATGACGCCCATCTGGTGGGCAGGCTGACTCTGTCCAAGGCGGGCATGGAGCAGAGCTTCGTGACCCGCAATGATCTGTTCGCCCCCCAGCGCATAGAGTTGAGTCTGGTCGACGGCCCTTTCAAGCGTCTCGAGGGACGCTGGCTGTTCACGCCGCTGAGCGAGGATGCCTGCAAGGTCTCGCTGGAGCTGGATTTCGAATTCAGCAATCGCCTGCTGGGCATGGCCTTCGGCAAGTTGTTCAGTCAGGTCGCCGGTCAGATGGTCGAGGCGTTCACGCGGCGTGCTGACCAGCTGTACGGCGCGAATTGATGTCCGCTACAGGCAAGGCCGTAGAGAAGGCCTGATGACGTGGTCTGAAAGGTGAGTCCGACAGGAGCAAGCATGAGCGACAGAATCACGGTCGAGGTGGCCTATGCGCTGCCGGAGAAGCAGAAGATCGTCTCCCTGGCCGTCGCGCCGGGAACCACGGCGCGCGAGGCCGTACGCATGGCACATCTCGAGCAACATTTCCCGACACTGGGCGCCGAGGTCTTTCTCGAGGCGGATCTCGGGATCTTCGGCAAGGCGCTGCGCAAGCCCGATGAGCACGTGCTGGATGCCGGTGACCGGGTCGAGGTCTACCGTGCCTTGATCAACGACCCCAAGCTTGCTCGCAAGCGCCGAGCCGACAAGGCACGCGCCGAGAAGTAGCGGTGTCCTCACCGGGCATCGGCGACCGTACGCAAGACGGGGCACCCTGGGGTGCCCCGTCTGTCATCACGACTCGGTCCCTGTTGCCGTCCGAGCGCTTGCGGGCATGCCGTTTCCCGCCAGCCGGCCCCGTCGATGACGGGCCCGCTGGCGGTCGACTTACAGCTCGTCCGGCAGGTCAGCGGCGCCTGCACCACTGTCGTTGCGGTTCGGCTGTGCGGCACGCGGGTCGATGTCGAGGTCCGGCACGATGACGGTTTCCTTGTCGATGTCGCCGCTCTTGTCGATGGTGGAAAGCACATCGCCGTCGAAATTCAGCGTGACGCGCTTGTTGATGATCTCGCCGTCCGCTTTCTTGAGGCGATATACGTAGTCCCAGCTATTCTCACTGAAGGGAGCGGTTAGCAGCGGTGAACCCATCACATAGATGACCTGTTCGCGGCTCATGCCCGGCTTCAATTGCTCGACCATTTCCGGCTTGATCAGGTTGCCCTGTGGAAGGTCGCGCTTGTAGACGCTGAAGTAGCTACACCCGGTGAGCAGCGACAGGGCGCTGCAAAAGGCGACTGTTTTGATCAAGTTTTGCATTTGCCCTGAAGATTCCCTATCGTTTTGCCTTGGCCGATCATACCTGATACATCAAGCGACTGCGAAGAGTACCCCAGCATGGCCGATCAGAACCATGAACTGCGCAAGGCGGGACTCAAGGTAACCCTACCGCGAGTCAAGATCCTGCAGATCCTCGAGAAATCGATGGATCGACACCTGAGTGCCGAGGACGTGTACAAGGCGTTGCTTGAGGCTGGCGAAGATGTCGGTCTGGCGACGGTTTATCGTGTGCTCACCCAGTTTGAAACTGCTGGACTGGTGATGCGTCACAATTTCGATGGCGGCCATGCTGTCTTCGAATTGTCCCAGGAAGAACACCATGACCACATGGTATGTCTGGACAGCGGCGAGATCATAGAGTTCTGTGATCCCGAGATCGAGCGCCGCCAGCGCGAGATCGTCGAGGAGCATGGCTATGAGCTGGTCGAGCATGCGCTGGTGCTCTACGTGCGTCCCAAGGACACCAAGAGCGACAGCTGATGCTCAGGCCTCGCCTGTGTCAGGGATGACAAGGTTCGCTGCAGGACAGAAACACCAACGGCCGCCCCACAGGGGCGGCCGTTGGTGTTTCTGGCGTTCGAACTGCCAGGAGGTTCATTGGACGAATGGACGTCGGGAAGGCGGCCTGTCGGGGCTCAGTGACGGCTGTCCGCCGCGCTGAGCATCTCGCGAGCGTGTGCCAGGGTCTGCTCGGACAGGTGAATGCCGCCCAGCATGCGTGCCAGTTCCCGCACGCGGCCACTCTCGTCCAGCAGTGCCATGTGGGTACGTGTGGTGTTCTTCTCTGCCTGCTTCTCGATATGCAGATGTTGATGCGCCTGGGCCGCGACCTGAGGCAGGTGGGTGACGGTCAGCACCTGACCCTTGTCGCCCAGTCGGCGCAGCAGCTGACCGACGATCTCGGCGGTCGCACCGGAGATGCCGACATCCACTTCATCGAAGACCAGGCTCGGAATGGTCGAGCGACTGGCGGCCACCACCTGAATGGCCAGCGAGACGCGGGACAGTTCACCGCCCGAAGCGACCTTGGCCAGCGCCCGCGGCGGCTGCCCCGGGTTGGCACTGATGCGGAAGTGGATGCGCTCCATGCCTTCGGGTTGCGGGCGCTCGCGTGGCTCGACGGCAACCTCGAACGTCGCCTTGCCCATGCCGAGGAAGGCCAGTTGATCCTGGATGTCGCTGGCCAGCTGAGGGGCGGCAGCGGCTCGTGACGTACCGACCTCAGTAGCCAGGATCTTCCAGGCATCCCGGCGGGCCGCCACTTCCTGACGCAGGGCCTCGATGGCCTCCTCGTCACCCCCGAGCCCTTCCAGCTCCTCGCTCAGTCGCTGGTGCAGGCCATGCAGCTCCTCGGGCAAGACATGATGCTTGCGGGCGATCTGGTGGATGCGCCCAAGGCGCTCATCGACGAAGGCCAGACGCTCCGGGTCGAGTTCGGTGACTTCGACGAAGCGGTTCAGCTCGCGTGCCGCTTCTTCTATCTGGATGCGTGCCTCTTCCAACATGCCCAGTGCGCTGGCCAGCGAACCCTGCTCGCTGCCCGGCAGGTGTGTCAGTCGCGCCACGGCCTGATTGAGGCGCGCGAGGGCACCTTCATCATCATGATCGCAGCACTCGGCGGCGGCCTGCGCCTCGCTGAGAATCTGTTCGGCATTGGCCAGGGTTTCCTGCTCCTGCTCCAGTGCCTCCAGCTCGCCCTCGCTGAGTGCCAGCTCATCAAGCTCCTCGACCTGATAGCGCAACAGCTGGCGACGAGCGCGTACCTCGTCGCCATCATTGCTCATGCGCTTGAGGCGGCGATGTGCCTCCTGCCAGTGGCGGAAGTCCTCGCGCAGCTGCGTGACCTGCGTCTCGATCCCGGCGTACTCGTCGAGCTGACGCAGGTGCGTCTCTTCCTTCAACAGCGAGTGGTGGGCGTGCTGGGAATGGATGTCGATCAGGTGCTCACCCAGTTCCCGCAGGTCCGCGATGGTGCAGGGGGTGCCGTTGATCCAGGCCTTCGAGCGTCCGCTGGCGGTGATCACCCGGCGCAGCAGGCAGTCGTCGCTGCCCAGCTCGCGTTCGTCCAGCCATTCACGCGCGTCGCTGAGGCTTGTGATATCGAAGCGTGCGATGAGATCCGCGCGATCCGCGCCGTGTCGCACGCTGCCGGCATCGGCACGTTCGCCCAGGCACAGACCGAGCGCACCGAGCAGGATGGACTTGCCGGCCCCCGTCTCGCCGGTGATGGCGGTCATGCCGCGGCGAAAATCGAGTTCCAGTGTCTCGACGATGGCGAAATCTTGAATGGCGAGCTGTAGCAGCATGACTACCTCCGAAGGGAAGCTGGGGCGTACGCCGTGCCGATCATTGCCCGTTTCGGGGGTGACTACGGAGTCGCCATACAGGATGTACATACAGTGTATATGGCTTTTTATACAGCACGCTCCGTCGGCCTTCAATCCATGCCGGACTCAGCTGGCAGAAAAGCCGCATCGAAGGCTTGAGAAGCCGAGTGCCGGCCCCATATAAAGGCCCTGACACTCATCGTCGGCAGCAATGGCGCGGCCTTGCTGCCCTACAGGCAACTCATGGCCTGTCTTCAGGGGTTTGCCTTCGTCGTCTCGAGGCAGGCTCCGCAGGCCACGAACAGGGCAATGGCGCACAGACGTCGGCCCGCAGGAGAACAGCATGGCTCAGGATCCGCAGACCCCGATGGATGAAGAACTTCAGCGTGCCGCTCGCGACGCCGAGCCGCAGCCGGAAACTCCGGAAGGCGAAGTGATTGAAGACATACTGGATGCCACCGATGTCGCCGCCGAAAGCGAAGGTGAGCTGATCGACAATCCGGAAGCCGAGATGCTGGCCGCTCAGGTCGAGGAACTCGAGCAGGCGGTGAAGGAGGCGAAGGACCAGGCGCTGCGTTCAGCTGCCGAGGCGCAGAACGCGCGCCGTCGCGCCGAGCAGGATGCCGAGAAGGCTCGCAAGTTCGCGCTGGAGAAGTTCGTCAAGGAAATGCTGCCGGTGGTGGACTCGCTCGAGAAGGCGCTTGAGTCCATGAGCGACGACGAGGCAGCCAAGGCACATGTCGAAGGTATCGAGATGACCTTGAAAATGCAGCTGGATGCCCTGAACAAGTCAGGCGTCGAGCAGCTGGACCCCCACGGCGAGCCCTTCGACCCGGAATACCATCAGGCGGTCGCCATGGTGCCATCTCCGGATGCCGAGCCGAACAGCGTCATCGACGTGATGCAGAAGGGCTACACCCTCAATGGTCGCCTGGTGCGTCCGGCGATGGTCGCGGTCAGCAAGGCCAACTGAGGCCCTGCGGGGTCGAGTGGCCATTAGGGCATGTGTCGTGATGGCACATGCCCGCCCTGCGGGGCTTCAAGGAGGATCAGGGCGGCAAAAAATGCCAGCACACCCTTGAAAGCCTGACGCGCGACCCCACTTATTGAAGCAAGTTCAGGTGCCGACACAAGGTACCGACAACCAGACTCATCTTTCAGGCTAGCAACAGATTCGAGGTATACGATTATGGGACGCATCATCGGTATTGACTTGGGTACTACCAACTCTTGTGTGGCAGTGCTCGACGGCGACAAGACCAAGGTCATCGAAAACGCTGAAGGTGGCCGCACCACGCCGTCCATCATCGCCTACACCGACGACAACGAGATCCTTGTCGGTCAGTCGGCCAAGCGTCAGGCAGTGACCAACCCGGAGAACACCCTGTTCGCGGTCAAGCGTCTGATCGGTCGCAAGTTCAAGGATGATGTCGTCCAGAAAGACATCAAGATGGTGCCGTACAAGATCGTCGAAGCCGACAATGGCGATGCCTGGGTCCAGGTGAAGGACAAGAAGATGGCACCGCCGCAGATCAGTGCGGAAATCCTCAAGAAGATGAAGAAGACCGCGGAAGACTACCTCGGTGAAGAAGTCACCGAAGCGGTCATCACCGTGCCGGCCTACTTCAACGACTCCCAGCGTCAGGCGACCAAGGACGCCGGCCGCATCGCGGGTCTCGAGGTCAAGCGCATCATCAACGAGCCGACTGCCGCGGCACTCGCCTACGGCATGGACAAGTCTCGTGGTGACAAGACCATCGCGGTCTACGACCTGGGTGGCGGTACCTTCGATATCTCCATCATCGAAGTCGCGGACGTCGACGGTGAGACCCAGTTCGAAGTGCTCGCCACCAACGGTGACACCTTCCTGGGCGGTGAAGATTTCGACATGCATCTGATCAACTACCTCGTTGACCAGTTCAAGTCCGACAGCGGCATCGACCTGTCCGGCGACAATCTCGCCATGCAGCGTTTGAAGGAAGCTGCCGAGAAGGCCAAGATCGAGCTGTCCAGCGCTCAGCAGACCGACGTGAACCTGCCGTACATCACCGCAGACAACACCGGTCCGAAGCACCTGAACGTCAAGGTGACCCGTTCCAAGCTCGAGTCGCTGGTCGATGAGCTGGTCGCTCGCTCCCTGAAGCCGTGCCAGACCGCTCTGGCCGATGCCGGCCTGTCCGCTTCCGAGATCGACGATGTCATCCTGGTCGGTGGTCAGACTCGCATGCCGCTGGTGCAGTCCAAGGTCGCTGAATTCTTCGGCAAGGAAGCGCGCAAGGACGTCAACCCGGATGAAGCGGTCGCCGTCGGCGCCGGTATCCAAGGTGGCGTGCTGGGTGGCGACGTCAAGGACGTGCTGCTGCTGGACGTGACGCCGCTGACGCTGGGCATCGAGACCATGGGTGGCGTGCTGACTCCGCTGATCGAGAAGAACACCACCATCCCGACCAAGAAGTCTCAGGTGTTCTCCACTGCTGACGACAACCAGGGCGCGGTGACCATCCACGTCCTGCAGGGTGAGCGCAAGCAGGCGGCACAGAACAAGTCCCTGGGTCGCTTCGACCTGGCTGACATCCCGCCGGCCCCGCGTGGTGTGCCGCAGATCGAAGTCGCCTTCGATCTGGATGCCAACGGTATCCTGAACGTGTCCGCCAAGGACAAGGCCACCGGCAAGGAACAGTCCATCGTCATCAAGTCTTCCGGCGGCCTGTCCGACGAAGAGATCGAACAGATGGTGCGTGACGCGGAAGCCAACGCCGACGAAGACAAGAAGTTCGAGGAAATGGTTCAGCTTCGCAATCAGGCCGATGGCATGATCCACGCGACCAGAAAGACCCTGACCGAAGCCGGTGACAAG
Source organism: Cobetia marina (assembly GCF_001720485.1). Lineage (GTDB taxonomy): Bacteria > Pseudomonadota > Gammaproteobacteria > Pseudomonadales > Halomonadaceae > Cobetia > Cobetia marina. The sequence goes on along the minus strand of NZ_CP017114.1, from coordinate 3,999,577 downwards.
GCCGAAGCCAGCGAGAAGGAAGCCATCGAGACGGCGATCTCCGAGCTGGAAGAAGCCCTGAAAGGCGACGACAAGGACGCGATCCAGGCCAAGCTGGATTCGCTGACCGAAGCTTCCGGCAACCTGGCGCAGAAGATGTACGCCGAGCAGGGTGCCCAGGGTGAGCAGGCTGGCGACGGTCAGGCTGACAAGAAGCAAGACGACGACGTGGTTGACGCCGAGTACGAGGAAGTCAACGACGACAAGAAGTCCTGAGGGATCTCTTGAACGACGTCTGATGACAGCGCGGGAGCCTTGCGAAGGTGTCCCGCGTTGTCGTTTGCACCGGTAGCGTATCGCGTGGGCGCACGCTGTCGGTGACAGCCGATATCCTAGAACAGACAGGCAGCCTTGGGCTGCCAGCAATCCAGGCGGACCTGATCCATGTCCAAGCGTGATTATTACGAAGTGCTTGGTGTCGAGCGTGGCGCCGACACCAAGGACATCAAGAAGGCGTACCGACGCCTGGCTCAGAAGCATCACCCTGACCGCAATCCGGATGACGAGGCCTCGGCGGAGAAGTTCCGCGAAGTGTCGGAAGCCTACGAAGTGCTGTCCGATGCGGACAAGCGCGCGGCCTATGACCAGTTCGGTCATGCCGGTGTCGACGGCCAGGGCGGCGGTGGCTTCGGCGGCGGTGGCTTTGGTGGTGGTGCCGGTGGCTTCGGCGACGTGTTCGGCGATGTCTTCGGTGACATCTTCGGTGGCGGCGGTGGCCGTCGCAATCCGAACGCTCCGCAGCGTGGCAGCGACCTGCGCTACAACCTTGATCTCGATCTGGAATCGGCGGTCGCCGGTACCACGGTCGACATCCGCGTGCCGCGTCTGGCTGCCTGTGGTCACTGTGATGGTGACGGCGCCGAGCCGGGTTCCACCAAGGAAACCTGCCCGACCTGCAACGGCATGGGCAAGGTGCGCATGCAGCAGGGCTTCTTCGCGGTCGAGCAGGCATGTCCGACCTGCCACGGGCGTGGCGAGAAGATCAGCGTGCCGTGCCGCAAGTGTCACGGCGAAGGCCGCGTGCAGGAATCCAAGACCCTCTCGGTCAAGATTCCGCCGGGCGTCGACACCGGTGACCGCATCCGCCTGAACGGCGAAGGCGAGGGCGGTGTCAACGGCGGGCCGTCAGGTGATCTGTATGTTCAGGTCAATCTGCGCGAGCACGAGATCTTCAAGCGTGATGGGCGTCACCTGCAGTGTGAAGTGCCGATCAGCTTCGTGGATGCAGCGCTCGGTGGTGAGCTCAACGTCCCGACGCTGGATGGTCGTGTCGTGCTCAAGATTCCGGCCGAGACCCAGACGGGCAAGTTGTTCCGACTGCGCGGCAAGGGCGTCAAGCCGGTGCGTGGTGGCCCTGCCGGCGATCTGCTGTGCAAGGTGGTCATCGAGACACCTGTCAGCCTGAACGAGGAGCAGAAGGAGCTGCTGCGCCAGTTCCAGCAGAGCCTTGGCGATACCGGCAAGAGCCACTCGCCGAAGGAGAACAGCTTCTTCGATGGCGTGAAGAAGTTCTTCGAGGACATGAAGCCCTAGGCTGCGTCTTCGTTCTCCTCCGCGCTGGCGGATGCGCAACGCGAAAGCCCCACCCCGATGACTCGGGAGTGGGGCTTTTTTCATTGTCAGGGCTCGCCTGACATGTCATCAGCGATGCGCTGTCAGGCGATGTTTCACTCTTGAGAGGCTGGCGTGAAGGCCTCGGGCTCGATCACCGCGAAACAGCTAAGCAACGTGGTCTGGAAGCTGCTGAAGTTGTCATCCGAGACCATCAGGAAGCGATTGCCCTCCAGGTGCGTGAGCCCTTCGAAGTTGTCCAGTGACCACCCCTCGCCACTCGACAGGCGGGCAAGGGTGCGGACCTCGACGGTCGTCCCCGGCTCTCCCAGATGCGCGCGCCGCAGGCTGATGACCAGCGGATAGGGCGGCGAGAAGGCGCGCTCCAGCATCAGGATGTCCCCGTCCGGCAGCATCTCCATGGCGGTCAGGCTCGAGCCCGTGTCGCTGGCCAGGGGGTAGCGCCATTCCTGCTTGCCATCCAGCGTGAACAGGCGCGTGGTGCCTTCGTCCATGCCCTCCGGGGTGGCTTCCAGACCGGCGAGCAGGCCGTACTCGGGGTGCAGGGTCAGCGCCTCCATGCCGTTGTTGGGGGCGGCACCGCGTACGCCCACGGGGGTGGCGGGTTCGCTGATCGCCAGTCCGCTGGGCAGGAAGTGCTCGACTCGGGGTTGCTGCTCGAAGCTGATGACCAGACGGGTATCGCCGCGCCGGCCGTTGTGGTCCTTCAGCAGCTGCATGCCTTCGGCATCGCTCAGGGCGCCTTGCAGGGAGATGTCGGTCTCGTCGCGCAGCGTATAGGTCTTGAGTGCCTTGGCGCCGACCAGCTCCCCATGGCGGAAGGCCAGGCGCAGACGGTGCAGCCAGCCCCGGTCCGACACGGCGTACAGCAGGGATTCATCCTTGTCCCAGCCGATATCGGACAGGCCGCCGACGGGGGTGCCATCCAGCCACTTGCCTGGCAGCTTGAGGGTGCCGCACCACTGGATCTCCGGCAGCTGGCTCATCTGCTCCGGCGAGGCCAGCGAGTAGGGGCGCGGGTGAACGCCACAGGCACTCAGCAGGCCGGCAACTGCCGTGGCAAGGGTCGCGAGGCGTAGCAGGCGCCAACGACGAATGGCATAACGATGAAGTAGCGACATGCTGACTCCGGGAACTGAGCGGTGAAGAGGGAGTGACGTGGACGGGCAGGAACTCAGTCTCCCGCTACTCTAGCGCGTAACGGGGGCAAATACATGACGTCAGCCAACGCTGCAGGCGGCTGATATACTCGCGGAGACAGCACAGGTGGCACACCCTCATCATCGCCGTGGGGTGGCTGCCCTCAAGACCCACAACAGGCAGGAGTCAGCATGACCCGTATCGCAATCATGGGCGTCGCCGGACGCATGGGACGCACGTTGGTCGAGGCCGTCGGTGCCGTGGAAGGCCTGACGCTGACAGCGGGCATCGTCGAGGCCGGCAGCTCCCTGGCAGGTGCCGACATCGGCGAGCTGGCGGGGCAGGGGCGTCTGGGTGTGGTCGCCAGTGACAGTCTGGCCGCCGTGGTGGATGACGTCGATGTCGTGATCGATTTCACCGCGCCGCAGGTGACGCTGGCCAATCTGGCGCTGTGCTCGGAGCACGGCAAGCGCATGGTCATCGGCACGACCGGTTTCAGCCCGGAGCAGCTCGAGCAACTGGATGGCTATCGCGACAGCGTGCCCTTCGTGTTTGCCGCCAACATGAGCTCCGGCGTCAATCTGACGCTGAAGCTGCTGGAAACGGCAGCCCAGGCACTGGGGGATGCGGGGTATGACATCGAGATCATCGAGGCGCACCACCGCCACAAGGTCGATGCCCCCTCCGGCACGGCACTGGCGATGGGCGAGGCGGTGGCACATGCCATCGGTCGTGATCTCGAGACCCACGGTGTCTTTGCACGCGAAGGACAGTGTGGTCCGCGCACCGACAAGGAAATCGGCTTCGCCACCGTGCGTGCCGGTGACATCGTCGGCGAGCATACCGTGATGTTCGCCACCGAAGGCGAGCGCATCGAGATCACCCACAAGGCCTCAAGCCGCATGACCTTCGCCAAGGGCGCGGCGCGTGCCGCCGAGTGGCTGTCAGCGCGTGGCGTCGGACGCTATGACATGCAGGACGTGCTGGGTCTCAAGTGATGTCCCGTCGGGGGCTCGGGTCGAAAACGCGCCCCGGGCACTCGATATGCCGCGTTCGAGTGGCTTCCGGGCGCATCGTGGAAGCTGTCACTGACGACAGGATATTGTCGGTCGGCGGTGATGGCTGTCGCACCTTGCGGCGGGAAATGTTCCTGGCAGGTGACTCAGGGGACAGGCTCGCGATCACTCCCGATGCTCCATAAGCTGACCGCTGTGACGAAACGACCGTATGGTGGGCACTGCCGCCCGCTCGCGGTGCAGTCATGGGGTGGTCAGCACCGCAGGATTCGGGTAATCTCTACCCAATTTGGCCGCACTCTTGGGGCCGCTGTGACAAGCAATATTCCGAAGAATGATAACAAGCGGGATGAAGCCTGATTTTTCGGTTTCGTCCCGCTTTTTTGCAGCCTGAATTTGCCGCTTCCGGCGAGCGCTCCTCACATGGGGAAGGCGCGTGGGAAGAGTGGCAGCGGGACCCAGACTCGGCGTCAGCCGAGTACGACAATCAAGCAGCATGTCCGGTGTTCGACCGCGGATTCCGGGCAGGAAAGTGGACACTTAGGGGAGGACGTTGCGTTGATCAAACCCGCGATACTGGCCTTGGAAGACGGCAGTGTATTTCACGGCAGCGCCATCGGCGCTGATGGGCAGACCAGTGGCGAGGTGGTGTTCAACACTGCCATGACCGGCTACCAGGAAATCCTGACCGATCCCTCCTACACCCGACAGATCGTCACTCTGACGTATCCGCACATCGGCAATACCGGCATCAACGACGAGGACAACGAGTCCGATCATGTCGCGGCCGCCGGCCTGGTCATCCGCGACCTCCCGCTGCTGGCCAGCAACTTCCGCTCCACTCGCTCTCTCGATCAGTACCTGCGTGACGAGAATGTCGTCGGCATCGCGGATATCGATACGCGTCGTTTGACGCGCATCCTGCGCGAGAAGGGCTCGCTGAACGGCGCCATTCTCGCCGGTGAGGATGCTCAGGGAGATGACGCCGTCGAGCGTGCGCTGGAAGCCGCTCGTGCCTTCCCGGGCCTCAAGGGCATGGACCTGGCCAAGGAAGCCTCCTGCCGCGAGTCATTCGAGTGGCACGAAGGCGAATGGACCCTGGGAGAAGGCTACGCCGACACCCGTGAGTCAGAGCGCCCCTTCCACGTGGTCGCCTACGACTACGGCGTCAAGCACAACATCCTGCGCATGCTGGCCTCGCGTGGCTGCCGTCTGACCGTCGTGCCGGCGCAGACGCCTGCCGCCGAGGTGCTGGCGCTCAACCCGGATGGCATCTTCCTGTCCAACGGTCCGGGCGACCCCGAACCCTGCGACTACGCCATCACCGCGATTCGTGAAGTGCTCGAGACCGAGACGCCGGTCTTCGGCATCTGCCTCGGTCACCAGCTGCTGGCCCTGGCCTCCGGTGCGAGCACGGTCAAGATGGGCCACGGTCACCATGGTGCCAACCACCCGGTGCAGGATCTCGACAGTGGTGTGGTGATGATCACCAGTCAGAACCATGGCTTCGCGGTGGATGAAGCCGGTATGCCGAGCCATCTGCGCGCGACCCACAAGTCGCTGTTCGACGGCAGTCTGCAGGGCATCGAGCGCACCGACCGTCCGGCCTTCAGCTTCCAGGGTCACCCGGAAGCCAGCCCCGGCCCGCAGGACGTCGCCCCGCTGTTCGATCGTTTCATCGAGATGATGCGCGCGCGACGCTGAGCCGAGCGCAGGCCCGAGGGCCTGATCCATCGTTGAGTTCAGTCACCAGATCATTGCGGGAAGAGACATGCCGAAACGTACAGACCTGAAAAGCATCCTGATCATCGGCGCCGGCCCCATCGTCATCGGCCAGGCGTGCGAGTTCGACTATTCCGGCGCACAGGCCTGCAAGGCCCTGCGTGAAGAGGGTTACCGGGTCATCCTGGTCAACTCCAACCCGGCCACCATCATGACCGACCCGGTGATGGCCGACGCGACCTACATCGAGCCGATCACCTGGGAGACCGTGGCGCGCATCATCGAGAAGGAGCGTCCGGACGCCATCCTGCCGACCATGGGTGGTCAGACCGCACTGAACTGTGCACTGGCCCTGGAGCGCGAAGGTGTGCTCGAGAAATTCGGCGTCGAGATGATCGGTGCCAACGCCGATACCATCGACAAGGCCGAAGACCGTGATCGCTTCGACAAGGCGATGAAGAAGATCGGCCTGGCGTGCCCGAAGGCCAAGGTCGCACACTCCATGGAAGAGGCCTGGGAAATCCAGGCCGAGCTGGGCTTCCCGTCCATCATCCGTCCCAGCTTCACCATGGGCGGTTCCGGCGGCGGCGTGGCGTACAACCGTGAAGAATTCGAAGAGATCTGCCATCGCGGTTTCGAGCTGTCGCCGACCCGTGAGCTGTTGATCGACGAATCGCTGCTGGGCTGGAAGGAATACGAGATGGAGGTCGTTCGTGACAAGAACGACAACTGCATCATCGTGTGTGCCATCGAGAACTTCGACCCGATGGGCGTGCATACCGGTGACTCCATCACTGTCGCCCCGGCACAGACCCTGACCGACAAGGAATACCAGCTGATGCGTGATGCATCGCTGGCCGTCCTGCGCGAGATCGGTGTCGAGACCGGTGGCTCCAACGTCCAGTTCGGCATCTGCCCGGACACCGGTCGCATGGTCGTGATCGAGATGAACCCGCGCGTGTCGCGCTCCTCTGCGCTGGCCTCCAAGGCGACCGGTTTCCCGATCGCCAAGATCGCCGCCAAGCTGGCCATCGGGTATACCCTGGACGAGCTGCAGAACGACATCACCGGTGGCAAGACGCCGGCGTCCTTCGAGCCGTCCATCGACTATGTCGTCACCAAGATTCCGCGCTTCACCTTCGAGAAGTTCCCGCAGGCCAATGACCGTCTGACCACGCAGATGAAGTCGGTCGGCGAAGTCATGGCCATCGGTCGTACCTTCCAGGAATCCCTGCAGAAGGCACTGCGTGGCATGGAGACCGGTGTCGATGGTCTCGATCCCATCGTGGCCGACTACGGCGACGAGAACATGGCGCGCATCAAGGGCGAGCTGCAGGCCGCCGGTGCCGAGCGTATCTTCTACATCGCCGACGCCATGCGTGCCGGCCTTGGCATCGAAGAGATCTTCCGTCTCACCAACATCGACCGCTGGTACCTGGTGCAGCTGGCCGACCTGATCGCTCAGGAAGGCGAAGTGGCGGCAAGTTCTCTGGGCGAGATGGATGCCAATCGTCTGTTCCGTCTCAAGCGCAAGGGCTTCAGTGATGCCCGTCTGGCGCGCCTGATGGGCGTGTCCGAGAAAGCCTTCCGCAAGCATCGTCAGCAGCAGGGCATCCGCCCGGTCTACAAGCGTGTCGATACCTGTGCCGCGGAGTTCGCTTCCGACACCGCCTACATGTACTCCACCTACGAGGAGGAGTGTGAGGCCGAGGTCAGCGACAAGAAGAAGATCATGGTGCTGGGCGGTGGTCCGAACCGCATCGGTCAGGGCATCGAGTTCGACTACTGCTGCGTCCACGCCTCCCTCGCCATGCGCGCGGACGGCTACGAGACCATCATGGTCAACTGCAACCCGGAAACCGTGTCCACCGACTACGACACCTCCGATCGCCTCTACTTCGAGCCGGTGACGCTGGAAGACGTGCTGGAGATCGCCGACAAGGAACAGCCTGTCGGTGTCATCGTCCAGTTCGGCGGTCAGACGCCGCTGAAGCTGGCCCGTGAGCTCGAGGCCGCCGGTGTGCCGATCATCGGTACCACGCCGGACGCCATCGATCGCGCCGAAGACCGCGAACGTTTCCAGCAGATGATCGAGAAGCTCGGTCTCATCCAGCCGGAAAACGCCACCGCACGCAGCTTCGAGGAGGCCTTCGTCAAGGCCGAAACCATCGGCTACCCGCTGGTGGTGCGTCCGAGCTACGTGCTGGGCGGCCGCGCGATGGAAATCGTCTACTCCGCCTCCGAGCTCGAGAACTACATGACCCACGCGGTCAAGGTCTCCAATGACTCGCCGGTGCTGCTGGACCACTTCCTGAATGCCGCCATCGAGGTCGACATCGACGCGGTGTCCGATGGCAAGCAGGTCGTGATCGGCGCCATCATGCAGCACATCGAGCAGGCTGGTATCCACTCCGGTGACTCGGCGTGCGCACTGCCGCCTTACTCGCTGCCGGCAGACGTCCAGGAAGAGATGCGTGAGCAGGTCAAGCGCATGGCGCTGGAGCTCAACGTCGTCGGTCTGATGAACGTTCAGCTGGCTTGGCAGGATGGCGTGATCTACGTCATCGAGGTCAACCCGCGTGCCTCGCGTACCGTGCCGTTCGTCTCCAAGTGCATCGGCCAGTCGCTGGCGCAGATCGCCGCGCGTTGCATGGCCGGCCAGACCCTGGAAGAGATCGGTTTCACCCAGGAAATCGTGCCGACCTTCTACAGCGTCAAGGAAGCGGTGCTGCCGTTCGCCAAGTTCCCGGGTGTCGATCCGATCCTGTCACCGGAAATGAAGTCCACCGGTGAAGTGATGGGCTCTGGCGATACCTTCGCCGAGGCCTTCTACAAGGCGCAGCTGGGCGCCGGGGAAGCCATCCCGACATTGACGGGCGATCGCAAGGCGTTCCTGTCCGTGCGCGAGTTCGACAAGGCGGGCGTTATCGAGGTGGCCCGCTCTCTGGTAACATTGGGCTTTACGCTTTGTGCTACCCGTGGCACGGCAGAGGTGATTGCCGCTGCCGGGCTCGAGGTTGAACCCGTCAACAAGGTGTTCGAGGGGCGGCCGCATATCGTCGACATGATCAAGAACGGCGAGATCGCCTACATCGTCAACACCACTGAGGGACGTCAGGCCATCAATGACTCGTCCGTGATTCGCCGCACTGCGCTGGCGCACAAGGTGCCCTATGCCACGACGCTGGCGGGTGCCAATGCCGTGTGCATGGCGCTCGAGTACGGAAACGATGTCAAGGTCCGTCGTCTCCAGGATCTGCATGCAGGAGTCATGATATGAGTAGAAGTCCGATGACCGTCGAGGGCGAAGATCGCCTGCGCAAGGAGCTCGAGCACCTCAAGGGCACGGAACGCCCCAAGGTCATCGCTGACATCGCGGAAGCACGTGAGCACGGCGATCTCAAGGAGAACGCCGAGTATCACGCCGCGCGTGAGCAACAGGGTTTCATCGAGGGGCGTATCCAGGAGATTGAAGCCAAGCTCTCGATGTCCCAGGTCATCGATGTCACCAAGCTGCCCAAGACAGGCAAGGTGATCTTCGGTACCACGGTTGATCTGATGAACCTCGATGACGACAGCGAAGTGCGCTATCGCATCGTGGGTGAGGATGAGGCCAGCATCAAGGACGGCAAGATCTCCGTTACCTCACCGATCGCGCGTGCGCTGATCGGCAAGGAAGAAGGGGATGTCGTGGTCGTGCGTACCCCGGGTGGCGATGTGGAGTATGAAATCTCCGAAGTGCATCACATCTGAAGCACGTCACATCTGAAGAGCATCGCCTCTGATTCGTCAGATCCTGATGTCGTGACAGCCCTGCCGGTCATCCCGGCAGGGCTGTTTTTTTGCCTGCGGGCACGAAATCCTTCAGGGAGGGAGTAATGGAAGTACAGGGAAGTCAGCCGGAAAAGCGCATCATGGCAACCTCCATGGTGGCCATCTTCATGGTGCTCGGGTTCATGCTGTTCGGGGTGGCATATGTGGTCTCCCAGTCGTTTGCCTATCGGTACACCGGGGACTCGGCGCTGTTGACGCCGTCATTGGTCCTGGGGAGTGCCCTGTTGGCGAGGGGAGTTTTCCACCTGGTGGTGCCGCTGGCGCACTTCGGCAATCAGTCGCTTTATCTGCGGCCGTCACCACTCATGGGGTGTCGCAAGATCGAGTATGAGCTGATCGAGGATTTCACCTTCGACAAGAAGACGCTGGTCATCAAGTATCGTGATGCCGGCAGCGGTGAGGGGGAGTCCAGACAGACGACACTCAAGCGTCATCAGGTCACCCAGCGGGCGCTGGACGACATCACCTTTGAGCTGAATCAGCGCGTCAGGTCGTGATTGTCAGTCACAGAAAACAGAAACGCCGCCCTCGATGAGGGCGGCGTTTCTGTCTGCGGCAGGCGTGGCGTGCGAGGTGAGCCTCGTCAGGCCTGGGCCCGGCGGCTTACTTCTCGCTGAAGCGCTGTACGTTGGACAGCTTCGGCTTGGCCTGCGGGTTGCGGCGATACAGCAGGGCGATCTTGCCGATGCTCTGGATCAGGGTCGCGCCGGTTTCGCTGCACAGGTGGCGAGCCACCTCGCCACGGGCTTCGCGATCATTGATCGCCAGCTTCAGCTTGATCAGTTCGTGATCGTGCAGTGCGCGCTCGAGTTCGGTCACGACGCCGTCGGAAAGGCCGTTTTCCGAGACGGTGACGATCGGGTCAAGATGGTGCCCGATGCTGCGAAATGCTTTCTTTTGTGACTGTGACAAGCTCATGGTATCGTAAAGTTTCCCTGTTGGCGTCCGATGGGAGCGGGGAGCGTAGCGAAAGACAGGGTCGACTCCAGGGCTTGAAATCCAGGGGTGTGAACCCGTCTGTTGCGCAGGCAATGTCTGTGCCCGCGGGCGGAACCGCGCGCAGGACCCGCCATTCTACTCCATGACGACGCTCATGACACGACCCGTGCGCAAGCTTGCCACGCCTTTCGTGTCGTCGTTATCCCCCCGCACCATCTCCCGCCAGTATTCGATTTCCCCCGACATTCCAGGTGACAACGTGGCTCACCCCAGCAAGAGCAGCGCTGGCTGGATGAAGGAACACTTTGATGACGCCTATGTCCAGCGCAGCTGGGCCGATGGCTATCGTTCCCGTGCCAGCTACAAACTGATTGAAATCGATGACAAGGACCGCCTGCTCAAGCCGGGCGCTACCGTCATCGACCTAGGTGCCGCCCCCGGTGGCTGGAGCCAGATCGCCGCGGATCGCGTCGGCATGGAAGGCGTGGTCATCGCCTCCGACATCCTTGAGATGGACGCCCTGGCCGGTGTTGATTTCATCCAGGGTGACTTCACCGAAGAGGCCGTGCTGAACCAGATTCTGGCCACCTTGGGGGATCGCCCGGTGGATCTCGTGATCTCCGACATGGCACCCAACATGAGCGGCATGAGCGCGATAGATCAGCCTGCCGGCATGTATTTGGTCGAGCTGGCGCTGGATCTGGCGCGCCAGACGCTCAAGCCGGGTGGCAACTTTCTGGTCAAGGTCTTCCAGGGAGAGGGCTTCGATGCCTACCTGAAGGACATGCGTGGCAGCTTCAACAAGGTCGTCACGCGCAAGCCGGAAGCGTCGCGCGCCCGCTCGCGCGAGGTCTATTTGCTTGGGCAGGGGTTCAAGGGCTGACGTTGCCCTCGATGCCAGGCGATCCCGATTTCTGCCCCGGGCGGCGACTTCATCACCGGTTAAGGCGGCCGATGGCATACTTGGTCAAGCTGGAATCATTGTGCCTCGGTCGAAGTCGTTGTATCTCTGATATAGGCCGACTATCGGCTGAATAGTCCGGTGCCGGCCTTTAAGCAATGGTTGCCGGCCCCCATCTGGTGTAGTGTCGATAGCATTGGGCCTTGAGCACGGAGGGCCGGTAACAGGTTGATGAGATGCCAAGGTCGCATCATCATCGATCGGCAAGCAGAACAACGCAGGCAAGCTTTGAGTGACTCGGTAGGCAAGGCGGCGTGTTGCGTCGTTTGATACCCCGCAGGCACGATCAGATAGCATGGCAGGCCACCACAAGACGGCAGTCGGAGTATTCACGGCATGCCAAGACAGATTCATGCAATGAGGGTGTCCCCTTGAACGACATGGCGAAGAACCTGATTCTCTGGTTGATCATCGCGGCAGTGCTGCTGACGGTGTTCAACAACTTCAGCGTCGATACCTCGCCGCAGGCGATGAACTATTCACAGTTCGTCCAGCAGGTGCAGAACGACCGGATCAAGAGTGTGACCATCGATGGCTACACCATCGAGGGTGAGCGGGCCGACGGCTCCAGCTTTACCACCATCCGGCCGGCGGCGTCCGATCCCAAGCTGATGGATGACCTGCTCTCCAACAAGGTGGAGGTCATCGGCAAGAAGCCTGAGCAGCAGTCGCTGTGGACACGTCTGTTGATTGCCAGCTTCCCGATTCTGATCATCCTGGCCATCTTCATGTTCTTCATGCGCCAGATGCAGGGTGGTGGTGCCGGCAAGGGTGGCCCGATGAGCTTCGGCAAGTCGAAGGCCAAGCTGCTGAGCCAGGATCAGATCAAGACCACCTTCAGCGACGTCGCGGGCTGTGACGAAGCGAAGGAAGAGGTCGAGGAACTGGTCGACTTCCTCAAGGACCCCAGCAAGTTCCAGCGTCTTGGCGGTCAGATTCCGCGTGGCGTACTGATGGTGGGTCCGCCGGGTACCGGCAAGACCCTGCTCGCCAAGGCGATTGCCGGCGAGGCTAAGGTGCCGTTCTTCAGCATCTCCGGTTCTGACTTCGTCGAGATGTTCGTCGGTGTCGGTGCCTCCCGTGTGCGTGACATGTTCGAGCAGGCCAAGAAGCAGGCGCCGTGCATCATCTTCATCGATGAGATCGACGCCGTCGGCCGCCACCGTGGCTCCGGCATGGGCGGTGGTCACGATGAGCGCGAGCAGACCCTGAACCAGCTGCTGGTCGAGATGGATGGCTTCGAAGCGAATGACGGCATCATCGTCATCGCCGCGACCAACCGTCCAGACGTGCTTGACCCCGCATTGCTGCGCCCGGGCCGTTTCGACCGCCAGGTCATGGTAGGCCTGCCGGACATCCGTGGCCGCGAGCATATCCTCGGCGTTCACCTGCGCAAGGTGCCGATGGGCGACGACGTGGTGCCGGTCAATATCGCACGGGGTACGCCGGGCTTCTCTGGCGCGGATCTGGCCAACCTGGTCAATGAAGCGGCCCTGTTCGCTGCACGTCGCAACAAGCGCCTGGTCGGCATGGAAGAGCTTGAGCTGGCCAAGGACAAGATCATGATGGGCGCCGAGCGCAAATCGATGGTCATGTCCGAGAAGGAGAAGCGCAACACGGCCTATCACGAGTCCGGTCACGCCATCATCGGTCTGGTGATGCCAGAGCATGATCCGGTCTACAAGGTCTCGATCATTCCGCGAGGCCGTGCGCTGGGTGTGACGATGTTCCTGCCGGAAGAGGATCGCTACAGCTATTCTCGCCAGCAGATCATCAGTCAGATCTGCTCGCTGTTCGGCGGTCGTATCGCCGAAGAGATGACGCTGGGGCCGAATGGTGTCACCACCGGGGCTTCCAACGACATCAAGCGTGCCACCGAGCTTGCCCACAACATGGTCGCCAAATGGGGTCTCTCCAGTGAAATGGGCCCGATCATGTACGATGAGGACGAGTCTCACCAGTTCCTCGGCGGTCCGGGTCAGGGCGGCGGCAAGCTGAAGTCGGGCGACACCACCTCACGTCTCGACAAGGAAGTGCGTCGTATCATCGACGAGTGCTACGCCAAGGCGCAGCAGATCCTTGAGGAGAATCGCGACAAGCTGGATGCGATGACCGAGGCGCTGATGACCTACGAGACCATCGATGCCGAGCAGCTGGCCGACATCATGGCAGGGCGCACTCCGCGTCCGCCCAAGGACTGGGGTGGCCCGGCCGGTGGTGGTGACAGTGGTCTCGTCGCACCGGTGGCCGACACGCCGAAAGCTGAGGCGCCTGAGGCCCCCGGGTCTGACGGTGATGACGCAGACACTGACGACGGTGAGGAAGATACGCGCCGCCGTCCGTCAGATCCGCTGGGTGGTCCAAGCGGTCACTGAGCCATGAATCAGCCATCATCGCGCTGACTCTCACAACGCCCGAGCGGACCTTCCGCTCGGGCGTTGTCGTTTTCGGGGCAGACATTCGCGGCGCCCTGGATGCCCCGAGGCGGCTGATGGCAGATGATGTCATCCGCGATCAGGCGTCGGGGTGAGCCGGGTAAGTGTGGGTGAGGCGGTGTGACTCACTATCCTGCGCGGCGTGGCTCAGGTTCCTGACCCTGATCAGATGATTTGCCTGGGCAGATGGCGTTGCCATCTGCTGACGCCCCATGTGGCGGCCGTTCGACGCCTTGCGCGGCCGATGAGGCCTCTTTAAAGTGGGTGCCCGATTCCTTCTCCGGCAGCCATGATGTTCGTCCTGGCTGCCCGTTTTCTGCATGGGTGATCATGTCGACTTACGCTGATTCACTGCCACGCGAGCCCGTGGTGGGCCATTCAATGGCGCTTGACTGCGGTGGACGCACGCTTGACCTGTCACGCCCGCGTGTCATGGGGATTCTCAATGTGACCCCGGACTCCTTCTCGGATGGTGGGCGCAGCGCGACCCTGGATGCCGCGCTGCGCCATGCCGAGCGGATGCTGGCCGATGGCGCCGCCATCATCGACGTGGGCGGTGAGTCGACCCGCCCGGGGGCGAGCCCTGTCAGTGCGGATGAGGAGCTGGCACGTGTCTGTCCGGTCGTCGAGCGGCTGGTGAGCGAGCTGGGGGCGCTGGTGAGCGTCGATACCAGTACCCCGGAGGTGATGCAGGAAACGGCGCGTCTCGGGGCTGGCATGATCAATGACGTGCGTGCATTGCGTCGTGAGGGCGCCCTTGAGGCGGCCGCGCGCAGCGGCCTGCCGGTGTGCCTGATGCACATGCGTGGCGAGCCGGACACCATGCAGCAGGATACCGCCTATGCGCAGTCGATCGAGGATGAGGTCAGTGACTTTCTAGCCGAGCGCATCACCGTCTGTGAGGCCGCAGGGATCGAGCGTTCGCGTCTGTTGCTGGACCCCGGCTTCGGCTTCGGCAAGTCCCTGCAAGACAATCTGCGTCTGTATCACCGCATGGCGCAGCTGCACGAATTCACCCTCCCGCTGCTGATCGGCACCTCTCGCAAGAGCATGATCGGCAATGCGCTCGGGCGCGCGGTAGAGGATAGACTGGCTGGCAATCTGGCGCTGACGGCACTTGCCGTCCGTGAAGGTGCCCGATTGCTACGCGTTCACGACGTGGCCCCGACTGTCGATGCTGTCGACATGACGTGGGCCGTGCTACAGGAAGGCACGATACGATGAGTCGACGTTATTTTGGTACGGATGGTATTCGCGGCACGGTCGGTGAATTCCCGATCACGCCAGACTTCATGCTCAAGCTGGGCTGGGCGGCCGGGCGTGTCTTTGCGCGCCATGGCCGCGGCAAGGTACTGATCGGCAAGGACACGCGCATCTCGGGGTACATGTTCGAGTCGGCGCTGGAGTCCGGTCTTTCTGCCGCAGGCGTGGATGTCTCGCTGCTGGGGCCGATGCCGACACCGGGCATCGCCTATCTGACGCGGACCTTCCGCGCGGATGCCGGTATCGTGATCTCGGCCTCGCACAATGCCTATCCGGACAATGGCATCAAGTTCTTCTCCGCGGCCGGCACCAAGCTGGATGATGCGCTGGAAGCCGAGATCGAGGCCGAGCTGGATCGCGATATCGAGATCGTCGGGCCGGATAGCCTCGGCAAGGCCTCGCGCATCCAGGATGCCGCCGGCCGTTACATTGAATTCTGCAAGTCGACCCTGCCGGGCCGTCTGGGCCTGCATGGCATGAAAGTGGTGCTGGATTGCGCGCATGGCGCGACCTACCACATCGCGCCGAATGTCTTCCGTGAGCTGGGCGCCAAGGTCAGCGTCATCGGTGGCGAGCCGGATGGTCTGAACATCAACCAGGATGTCGGCTCCACCAACCCGCAGGCACTGCGGGCGGCCGTGATCGAGCAGGGCGCCGATCTTGGCGTGGCCTTCGATGGCGACGGGGACCGTCTGATCCTGGTCGATGCCGATGGCCGGGTCATCGATGGCGATGACATCCTCTACATGATCGCGCGGGATCGTCACGAGCGTGGGGTGCTGGGGGGCGGTGTCGTCGGTACGCTGATGTCCAACTTCGGTCTGGCGGCAGCGCTGGAAGGTCTGGGAATTCCCTTCGAGCGTGCTAAGGTCGGTGACCGCTACGTCATCGAGCGTCTGGAAGCCAATGGCTGGCAGTTGGGGGGGAATCCTCCGGTCACATCGTCTGCAGCCATATCCAGAGCACCGGCGATGGCATCGTCTCCGCGCTGCAGGTGCTGGCGATCATGGCGCGTGAGGAATGTTCTCTCAGTGAGTTGCTGGTCGGTTTCGAGAAGGCGCCGCAGGCGTTGATCAACGTGCGTCTGACTCCGGGCTGTGACAACCAGGCGCTGATGGCGGCGGATGCCGTCCAGGCCGCGGTAGCGGAAGTGGAAGAGACGCTGGGCAGCGAAGGTCGCGTACTGTTGCGTCCCAGTGGTACCGAGCCACTGATCCGTGTCATGGTCGAGGGGCGGCCGCACTTTGATGTGCAGGCACTGGCCCGTCAGATCGCCTCGGCGGTCGAGGCCAGCATGCAGGCCCGCTGATATTACCCGCGGTCATCAGAATCGACGACAGGCGCCCAGTGCGCCTGTCGTCGATTCTGGACGCCATGAAAGGCCCAATCGAGCGTGCCTGCAGGGCTTGACAGTTCGCGATGAGGTTGTCAGTCAGGGGCCGCTCCATTACCATCCTCGCACTGCTCATAAGGGAGAAGCACATGCGTACACCGCTGATTGCCGGTAACTGGAAGATGAATGGCGATCTTGCCCTGATCGACGAGTTCGCCGACGTACTGGGGGCCGCAGCGCTGCCTCAGGGGGTTCAGGTGGCGTTGGCATTGCCTTTCCCTTATCTGAGCGCTGCGCGCGAGCGGCTGCCGGCGACGGTCCTGCTGGGCGCCCAGACGTTGAATCCGGCGGAATCAGGCGCCTTCACCGGTGAGGTGGCAGGCAGCATGCTCAAGGATGTGGGCATGACGCTGGTGCTGGTCGGGCACTCCGAGCGTCGCAGCCTGTATGGCGAGGACGATGCTGCCGTGCTTGCACGAGTCAATGCGGCTCTCGCGTCAGGCCTCACGCCGGTACTGTGCATCGGTGAGACACTGGAAGAGCGTGAAGCCGGTGAGTCGGAGCGTGTCGTGCTGGGTCAGCTGGAGGCCGTGTTCTCCGAGCTGTCCGCTGAGGCGCGTGCCCGTCTTGTCGTGGCCTATGAGCCGGTCTGGGCGATCGGTACCGGCCGCACGGCATCGCCTGAGCAGGCGCAAGCCATGCACGCCGCTATCCGTGCACGCCTGGGCGAGTGGTCCGCGTCTCTCGCGGATGCCATGCAATTGCTGTACGGCGGTAGCATGAAAGCTGCCAATGCCGCCGAGCTGCTCGCGCAGCCGGATATCGACGGCGGCCTGGTGGGAGGTGCTTCTCTCCAGGTCGACGAATTCCTAGCCATTTGCCAGTCTGCAGGTTGAATCTCATGCAAGTAGCCGTTCTGATGGTCCATGTGGTACTCGCGGTCGCACTGATCGTGCTCGTCCTTCTCCAGCAGGGCAAGGGTGCCGAAGCTGGCGCTGCCTTCGGTGGTGGTGGTGCTTCCCAGACCGTTTTCGGGTCCAGCGGTAGTGGCAACTTCCTCGCGCGCTTCACCGGCGTGCTGGCAGCAGGCTTCTTCGCGACGTCCCTGACCCTGGCCTGGTTCGCCTCCAATGCCAACCAGACCTCCGTGGAAGCGGGCATCCCGAATGCCAGCGTGATCGAGCAGCAGAAAAATTCACTGCCATCACTTGACGACTCCAGTGAAAGTGTGGAGAATACGTCGCCAGTGCTCGAGGAAAGCGGCAACGCAGACCAACCAGTACTCTAAGGAATTCAAGGCATTATCGTTTGAATTCTTCCGGGTAACGTCTCAGGCGATACCCGCCCCCGTGCCGAAGTGGTGGAATTGGTAGACACGCTATCTTGAGGGGGTAGTGACCTTATGGTCGTGGGGGTTCAAGTCCCCCCTTCGGCACCATCCTGTTAGATCGATTGGCAGTCTGGACGCAACTCTGCCACCTTTGAAAGACGTCATTCCTTGACCTCCTTTTACGGTGACATTACCATCGTCCGACTATTGTTGCGGGGTGGAGCAGTCTGGTAGCTCGTCGGGCTCATAACCCGAAGGTCATCGGTTCAAATCCGGTCCCCGCTACCAAGTTTCTTGAAAGGCCCCTTCCTATGAAGGGGCTTTTTGTTAGCACCAGTGCCAATCAGCCACCTAGCTCTCCTCTCTACTCCCGGTCAGGTGCCTGATGCAACTGCTGTAGGAGCCTCGTCTGTGTCAACCAAGGACGCTACGCTTAAAGCGCTTATCGATCCCGTCGTTTCTGCTCTGGGCTTCGAGCTCTGGGGTATCGACTATCTCTCCCAAGGCAAGCAGTCCCGTCTGGTGATCTATATCGACCATTCCGATGGCATTTCCGTGGATGACTGCGCAAGCGTCAGTCGTCAGGTCGGAGCCGTGCTGGATGTCGAGGACCCCATCACGGGCCAGTTCCAGCTTGAAGTTTCATCCCCAGGCATGGATCGTCCGCTGTTCACGCTTGATCAGTACGAGCGCTACATCGGTCATGTGGTGGCACTGCGACTGCGTCAGGCCTTCGATGGCCAGCGCAAGTACCAGGGGCTGGTGACTGGCACCGAAGACGGTGATGTCGTGATCCGGGTCGACGAAGAAGAATACTGCTTTCCGATCGAAAGCATCGACCAGGCACGCATTGTGCCGCAGTTCAAATAACTGACGTTGTCGGCACATTGCTCGCTTGGCGAGCTAGAGTCGATGCGCAAGGACAGGTTTCTGGCGAGGCA
Source organism: Cobetia marina (assembly GCF_001720485.1). Taxonomy (GTDB): domain Bacteria; phylum Pseudomonadota; class Gammaproteobacteria; order Pseudomonadales; family Halomonadaceae; genus Cobetia; species Cobetia marina. The sequence goes on along the minus strand of NZ_CP017114.1, from coordinate 3,981,052 downwards.
AAGTCATGAGCAAAGAGATTCTGCTGGTCGTTGACGCCATCTCCAATGAGAAGGGCGTGCCGCGGGATGTGATTTTCGAGGCCGTCGAGGCGGCACTGGCTTCGGCTTCACGCAAGCGTTTCGATCAGGAAGAGGCGGATATCCGCGTCAAGATCGATCGTGTCACCGGTGATTATGCGACCTTCCGTCGCTGGACCGTCGTGGAAGACGACGAGTTCGAGACGCCGGACTACGAGATCAAGGCCAGTATCGCTGAACAGCGCGAAGAGCCGCTGGCGCTGGGCGCCGTGGTCGAGCAGCAGATCGAGTCCGAAGCCTTCGGTCGTATCGCTGCCCAGACGGCCAAGCAGGTCATCGTGCAGAAGGTGCGCGAAGCCGAGCGTGCCGAAGTCGTGCGCCTGTACGCGGAGCGTGAAGGCGAGCTGGTCGCGGGGATCGTCAAGAAAACGACACGTGACGGCCTGATCATCGACCTGGGCGACAACGCCGAAGGCTTCCTGCCGCGCGGCGAGATGATCCATGGCGAGCGTTACCGCTTGAACGAGCGAGTACGCGCATTGCTCTGGAAGGTTGATACCGAGGCGCGTGGATCCCAGTTGATACTCTCGCGGACGCGTCCGGAGCTGATCATCGAACTGTTCAAGATCGAGGTGCCGGAAATCGCCGAGCAGCTGATCGAGATCAAGGGCGCGGCTCGCGATCCGGGCTCGCGGGCCAAGATTGCGGTCAAGAGCAATGACAAGCGCATCGACCCGATCGGTGCCTGTGTCGGCATGCGCGGCTCGCGTGTGCAGGCCGTGTCAAACGAACTGCGTAATGAACGCGTGGATATCATCCTGTGGGATGACAATCCTGCCCAGTTGGTCATCAACGCCATGGCACCGGCCGATGTCGGCTCCATTCTGGTCGACGAAGACACCCATTCCATGGATGTCGCTGTCGCCGCGGACAATCTGGCACAGGCCATTGGTCGTAGCGGTCAGAACGTGCGCCTGGCCAGTGAGCTGACAGGTTGGTCGCTCAATGTCATGACCGAGGCGGAAGCCGAGGGCAAGCGCGAGCAGGAAATCGACAGCTTTGTCGAATATTTCATCACTCATCTCGAGATTGAAGAGGATCTAGCCCGTGTCCTGGTGGACGAGGGCTTCACCTCACTCGAGGAAATCGCCTATGTCCCGCTCGAGGAAATGCTCGAGGTCGAGGGCTTTGACCAGGATCTGGTCGAGGAGCTGCGCGCTCGGGCCAAGGATGAACTGCTGAATCTCGCCATCGCCACTGAAGAGCAGCTGGACGGCGCACAGCCGGCCGAAGATCTGCTCAACATGGAAGGCATGGAGAGTCATTTGGCATACATCCTGGCCAGCAAGGGTATCGTCACCATGGAAGACCTTGCCGAGCAGGCCATCGATGATCTGAAAGACATCGAAGGCGTCGACGAAGAGCGAGCAGCGGCGTTGATCATGACCGCCCGCGCGCCCTGGTTCGCAAGCGAACAGTAACTAGGTCACGGGCTCAGGAGGGTCGTACATGTCAGAAATGACAGTCAAAGAATTCGCCAAGAAGGTGGGCCGCGAGTCAGCCCGCCTACTGGAACAGATGCACGAAGCTGGTTTGAAGCACAAGTCAGAGAACGACGCCGTGTCCGAGGTCGACAAGCAGAAGCTGCTTGACCACCTCACCAAGAGCCACGGCGGTGGTGCTGCCCCGGCAGCGCCGAAGAACCGCATTACCCTGACCCGCAAGACCAAGTCACGCATCAACACTGGCGGCGGTCGCGGCAAGTCCATCGAGGTGCAGGTCCGCAAGAAGCGTACCTACGTCAAGGATGGTGAAGAGCAGGCCGCAGATGCGCCGGCGACTGAGGCACAGGCTGCCAAGGCGCCTGCCGCCGAGAAGCCGGCTGCTGCCCCGCAGCGTGATGAGCGTCGTGGCAACGACAACCGTCGCGAAGAGCGTCCGCGTCAGAGTGCTCCGGCCGCTGCCGCTGCACCGGTCGCGGATGCTGCGCCGGAAGTCAATGCGCCGCCGAAGGAGCCGCGTGGTGATGCACCGCGTCGTGCCAAGGCTGCGCCGCGTGATGAATCACGTGATCGCCGTGAGGCCCGTGAAGATCGCAGCGAGCGCAAGCGTGGCGGGGCCAAGAAGGTCAAGCGCGCAGAGCGTCGCGGCGGTCGTCGTGGTGGTCGCGATACCAATCGCCAGCCGCCGAAGCCGGTCCAGACCTTCGTGCGTGAAGTCTCCATCCCCGAGTCCATCTCGGTGGCAGACCTCGCCGACAAGATGGCCGTCAAGGCGTCTGAAGTGATCAAGGCCATGTTCAACATGGGCGCTGCGGTCACCATCAACCAGACGATCGATCAGGAAACCGCGACCATCGTGGTCGAGGAAATGGGTCACACGCCCAAGCTGATCAAGGATGACGCGCTCGAGACAGCCGTTCTCGAGGGTATCTCCTACGAGGGTGAGCAGATCACTCGCGCGCCGGTCGTCACTGTCATGGGTCACGTTGACCACGGCAAGACCTCGCTGCTGGATTACATCCGCCGTACCAAGGTGGCCACAGGTGAAGCGGGTGGTATCACCCAGCACATCGGTGCCTACCACGTCGAGCACGACAACGGCGATGTGACCTTCCTGGATACTCCGGGCCACGCGGCGTTCACCGCCATGCGTGCTCGTGGTGCCAAGGCGACTGACGTGGTCATCCTGGTGGTGGCTGCCGATGACGGCGTGATGCCGCAGACCATCGAGGCTGTCGAGCACTCCAAGGCCGCGGGTGTCCCGCTGGTCGTGGCAGTGAACAAGATCGACAAGGAAGGCGCTGATCCGGACCGCGTGAAGAATGAGCTGTCCCAGCACGGCGTCATCTCCGAGGAATGGGGGGGTGATACCCAGTTCGTCCACGTTTCCGCCAAGACTGGCGAAAACATCGACGCGCTGCTGGAAGCCGTCCTGTTGGTCTCCGAAGTGCTCGAGCTTCAGGCCGTGCCGTCCGCGCCGGGTAAAGGCGTCGTGGTCGAGTCGCGTCTCGACAAGGGCCGTGGCCCGGTCGCGACCGTGCTGGTCCAGAACGGTACCCTGAAGAAGGGCGACATCGTCCTCGCTGGCCTGCACTACGGCCGCGTGCGTGCGCTGATCAACGAAGTCGGCAAGCAGGTCGATTCCGCGGGTCCGGCCATGCCGGTCGAGATCCAGGGCCTGGGTGGCACGCCGGAAGCCGGTGAAGAGTTCACCGTGGTCCCGGACGAGAAGAAGGCGCGTGAAGTCGCCAACTTCCGCCAGGGCAAGTACCGCGAGGTGCGTCTGGCGCGTCAGCAGAAGGCCAAGCTGGAGAACATGTTCTCCCAGATGGGTCAGGAAGAAGTCGCCAAGGTCAACGTCGTCCTCAAGGCCGACGTGCAGGGGTCTCTGGAAGCCATCCGTGGCGCTCTGGAAGAGCTCTCCACCGACGAAGTCAAGGTGGCCGTGGTCTCTTCCGGCGTCGGCGGCATCACCGGCACCGATGCCAACCTGGCACTCGCTTCCGAAGCGATCCTGGTCGGCTTCAACGTCCGTGCTGACGCTTCCGCCCGTGAGATCGTCGAGCGTGAAGGCCTGGATCTGCGCTACTACAGCGTCATCTACCAGCTGATCGACGAGGTCAAGCTGGCCATGAGCGGCATGCTGGCACCGGAATTCCGCGAGCAGATCGTGGGTGTGGCCGAAGTGCGCGATGTCTTCAAGGCACCGAAGATCGGCGCCATCGCCGGTTGCATGGTCGTCGAAGGCACCATGTACCGCTCCAAGCGCATCCGCGTGCTGCGTGACAACGTGGTCATCTACGAAGGCGAGCTGGAATCCCTGCGTCGCTTCAAGGATGACGTCAACGAAGTCCGCAACGGCATGGAATGTGGTATCGGCGTCAAGAACTACAACGACGTGCAGGTGGGCGACAAGATCGAGGTGTTCGACCAGATTCAGGTCGAGCGTAGCCTCTGATAGCGCCCCTGCGAGGAGAGATCACGGATGCGTGAATACAGCCGTACTGACCGCGTGGCGGACCAGATCCAGCAGGAGCTCGCGCTGTTGATTCAGCGCGAGGTCAAGGACCCGCGCCTTGGCATGCTGACGGTCAGCGCCGCCAAGGTCAGCCGCGACCTGTCCTACTCCGATGTCTACGTGACCCTGCTGGGTGACGACAGTCCGGAACGCATCAAGGAAAATCTTGCCGTGCTCAAGCGCGCGGCAGGTTTCCTGCGCTCCCAGCTGGCGCGCACCATTCAGCTGCGTCACGTGCCGGAACTGCGCTTTCATTACGATGAGAGCGTCGTTCGTGGCCATCACCTGTCTTCACTGATCAATACGGCGGTCGCTGATGACCGCAAGCGCAGTGCAGAACGTGGTGATGATGACAGCGAAGACGGTGCCCCGGGCACCACGCCGGACGCCTGATGGGCCGTCGTCGTCGCGGCCTGCCGATTGACGGCGTACTGTTGCTGGACAAGCCCAAGGGCATGTCCAGCAACTACGCGCTTCAGAAGGCACGCCGCCTCTACCAGGCACAGAAGGCAGGGCATACCGGCACGCTCGATCCGATGGCAACCGGCTTGCTGCCGGTCTGCTTCGGTGAGGCCACCAAGTTCTCCTCGCATCTGCTCGAGGCGGACAAGGTCTATCGGGCACGGATCAAGTTTGGCCAGGTCACCGACACCGGTGATGCGGAAGGCGAGATACTGCGTGAGCGGGAGATTCCCGAGCTTGCGGAGTCCGAGCTGGAAGCGGTGCTGGACCGGTTCCGTGGCGAGATAGATCAGGTGCCGCCGATGTACTCCGCGCTCAAGCACCAGGGACGTCCGCTCTATGAGCTGGCGCGCCAGGGAATTGAAATCGAGCGTGCAGTCCGTCGCGTTACCATCTACAATATGGCGCTTCTTGCACGGCACTCCGATGGTATCGAGATCGAAGTGGCGGTCAGCAAGGGCACCTACATACGCAGTCTGGCCGAGGATATCGGCGAGGCGCTGGGCTGTGGAGCCCACCTCACGGCACTGCGTCGTCTCAAGACAGGCCCGTTCACGGGTGATGCCATGCTGGATTTCGAGCGCCTCGAGGCGCTGGCAGATCAGCAGGCACGTGAAGGCGTTCTGTTGCCTGTCGACATCCTGCTCGATCATCTTCCACGTCTCGACATCACTGCCGAGATGGCTCGGAAGATATTGCGTGGTCAACAGGCTGAAACGACGACAGGGTCGCTGGAAGTGGACTCCCTGGCTCGTGTGTATCAGGACCAGCAGTTGCTCGGGCTGGTCCGGATTGCGGCGGAGGGCATCATCGCTCCTCGCCGACTGCTCAGCTCCGCTGTCGAGGCGGCGGCTGGGTGAGCTGATTGCGGCCTGGCCGCAAGCCGCATGAAGACTGCAAATATGCGTGGTCTTCGACATTTCTTATCTACCAAGCATATTGCTTACTGGAGAGACAGATGGCACTTACCGCTGAGAAGAAGGCTGAGATCGTTAGCGAATTCGGCCGTGGCGAGAACGACACCGGTTCCCCGGAAGTTCAGGTTGCACTGCTGAGCGCCAACATTGATGGCCTGCAGGGCCACTTCAAGGCCAACAAGCAGGATCACCACTCCCGTCGTGGTCTGATCCGCATGGTCAACCAGCGCCGCAAGCTGCTTGACTACCTCAAGCGCAAGGATTTCGAGCGTTACACCGCTCTGATCCAGCGTCTGGGTCTGCGTCGCTAATCAGCGATGTTGCCGCCATGCATTCCGGTGCATGGCGGGCCCCCGGTGGGCACAGGAAAACCGACACTGCCTGCGGGCGGTGTCGGTTTTTTTGTGCCTGATACCGTGGGGAGAAGCGGGCGGGCAATCGCCTCCCGATCCGGCTGCAGCCCGCATGCTGCGTGAGACTCACTCGCTTTTCATTGTCTGCGCCGCGCATTACCATGAGCGCCGGACATCGACGACATCAGACTAAAGGACATGCGCCGTGAACCCGGTTACGCACAGCTTCCAGTACGGTAATGACACCATCACGCTCGAGACCGGTCGCATCGCGCGTCAGGCCACCGGCAGCGTGATGGTGACCATGGGCAATACCTCGGTGTTGTGCACGGTAGTGGCCAGCAAGTCCGCCAAGCCTGGACAGTCCTTCTTCCCGTTGTCGGTGCATTATCAGGAGCGCTCCTACGCGGTCGGCCGCATCCCCGGCAGTTTCTTCAAGCGTGAAGGGCGCCCGACGGAAAAGGAAACGCTGACCTCGCGGCTGATTGATCGCCCGATCCGTCCGCTGTTCCCGAAAGGCTTCATGAATGAGGTGCAGGTGGTCTGCACGGTGATGTCGGCAGAGCGCAATGTCGATCCGGATATCGCGGCGCTCATCGGTACCTCGGCGGCGCTCAGCATCTCGGGTGTGCCCTTTGCCGGCCCCGTGGGAGCGGCGCGTGTCGGCTTCAGTGAGCAACGGGGCTACTTCCTGAATCCCGGCTACAGCGAGCTTGCCCACTCCGAGCTGGACATGGTGGTGGCAGGTACCGAGCAGGCAGTGCTGATGGTCGAGTCCCAGGCGCAGGAACTCCTGGAAGACGAGATGCTGGGCGCGGTGCTCTACGGTCATCATGAGATGCAGAAGGTGATCACGGCGATCGAGATGTTTGCCGCCAAGGTCAATCGTCCCCAGTGGTCCTGGGTCGCCCAGACGCACGATAGCGTGTTGATGGAGGCGCTGGAGCGTGAGGTGGGCGAGGAGATCGGTGAAGCCTACCGTCTGCATGACAAGATGGAGCGTCAGGATGCGCTGGCATCACTCAAGGCTCGGGCGATTCAGGCGCTGGAGACGCAAGGGGATGCACGCTTCGAGGCGAGTGCGGTGGCCAGTGCCTTCGCTGCACTGGAGAAGCGCATCGTCCGTCAGCGCGTGATTGCCGGTGAGCCGCGCATCGATGGTCGTGATGCACGCACCGTGCGTCCGCTGGACATTGCCGTTGGCGTCCTGCCCAAGGCCCACGGCTCTGCGCTGTTCACGCGCGGCGAGACACAGGCCATGGTGACGGCAACGTTGGGCACCACGCGTGACGCCCAGCTGGTGGAGGGGCTGTCAGGTGAGAAGCATGATCGCTTCATGCTGCACTACAACTTCCCGCCTTACTGTGTCGGCGAGACGGGCTTCATCGGTTCTCCCAAACGTCGCGAGATCGGTCATGGGCGTCTGGCGCGACGTGGGATCGAGTCGATGTTGCCTACCGTCGAGGACTTCCCCTACGCGATCCGTGTCGTCTCCGAGATCACCGAGTCCAATGGTTCAAGCTCCATGGCGTCCGTGTGTGGGGCGTCGCTGGCATTGATGGATGCCGGGGTACCGCTCAAGGCGCCGGTGGCGGGGATTGCCATGGGGCTGGTCAAGGATGCCGATGGCGTGGCCGTGCTGACCGATATTCTCGGGGATGAAGATCACCTGGGGGATATGGACTTCAAGGTCGCGGGGACGGCAGAGGGCGTCACGGCATTGCAGATGGACATCAAGATCGAGGGGATCGATGAGGCCATCATGGAGCAGGCGCTGGAGCAGGCCCTTGAGGCGCGCCTGACCATTCTCGAGCAGATGAACGCTGTCTTGAAGGGTAGCCGCGAAGAGGTGTCCGACAACGCCCCGGCGATGCTGTCGCTGAAGATCGCGCCGACCAAGGTCCGTGACGTGATCGGCAAGGGTGGCTCGACCATTCGCAAGATCTGTGAAGAGACCGGTGCCAATGTCGATCTCGACGATGACGGCAGCGTGCGTATCTATGCCGAGCACAAGGCCCAGGCCCAGGCGGCCGCTCACTATGTCGAGGGCATCATCGCCGAGGCGGAGATCGGCAAGCTGTACGCCGGCAAGGTCGCTCGCATCGCCGATTTCGGGGCCTTCATCACCTTCATGCCGGGCACCGATGGCCTGCTGCATATCTCCCAGATCGTCGAGGAGCGCGTCAATGACGTGCGCGATTATCTCAATGAAGGCGATGAGGTCGTGGTCAAGGTGCTCGACATCGACAACCGCAATCGCGTCAAGCTGTCGCTGAAGGAGATCAGCGAGGAAGAGAAGGCGGCTTTCGTGGCACGTCAGGCAGCCGAGAAGCTTGCTGAGGCGGCAGACGGCCAGTAAGGCCACCATCCCCTCAGCCCAATGAAAAGCCCCCGCCAGCAGGACTGGCGGGGGCTTTCTTGTCTCCTGGTGCCCGTGATCGCGGGGGCAGCGGGAGATCATCCGTGAGCGATCAGCTGCGCTCGATGGCCAGTGCGACACCCTGGCCGCCGCCGATGCACAGGGTCGCCAGACCCTTCTTGGCATCGCGGGCGATCATCTCGTGTACCAGCGTGACCAGTACACGGCAGCCGGATGCCCCGATCGGGTGGCCCAGCGCGATGGCACCGCCATTGACGTTGACCTTGTCGACATCCCAGCCCAGCTCCTTGTTGACGGAGAGCGCCTGGGCGGCGAAGGCTTCGTTGGCTTCGACGAGATCGAGATCTTCCAGGCTCCAGCCGGCCTTCTTGAGGCACAGGCGGGTGGCGGGAGCCGGCCCGATGCCCATGATCTTCGGGTCGACACCGGCGTTGGAGTACGCCTTGATGGTCGCCAGCGGCGTCAGGCCAAGTTCGCGGGCCTTGTCGGCGGAACATAGCATGACCACGGCGGCACCATCATTGAGCGCCGAGGCGTTGCCTGCGGTGACGGTACCATCCTTCTTGAAGGCTGGACGCATGCCGGCAAGTTTCTCGGCAGTGGTGCCGGCACGCGGGTTCTCGTCGGTGTCGAAGACGATCGGGTCGCCCTTGCGCTGCGGAATCTCGACCGGAACGATCTGGCTCTTGAAGCGGCCCGCCTCGATGGCCTCGCAGGCCTTCTGCTGGGATGCGGCAGCGAAGGCATCCTGCGCTTCGCGGGTGATCTCGTACTTCTCTGCCAGGTTCTCGGCGGTGATGCCCATGTGGATATCATTGAAGGCATCCCAAAGTCCGTCGTGGACCATGGTGTCGATCGCCTTCCAGTCGCCCATGCGCTTGCCATTGCGGGAGTTGGGCAGCACATGAGGAGACAGTGACATGTTCTCCTGACCGCCGGCCAGAATCAGCTGGGCATCGCCACAGCGGATGGCCTGGGTGGCCAGATGCAGTGCCTTCAGGCCAGAGCCACAGACCTTGTTGATGGTCATCGCCGGCACGCCTTCCGGCAGGCCTGCCTTGATGACGGTCTGACGAGCCGGATTCTGGCCGCAGCCTGCCGTCAGCACCTGGCCGAGCAGAACTTCGTCGACCTGATCACCGCTCACCCCTGTGCTGGCGAGGATATCCTTGATGACATGTGCCCCGAGGTCAGCGGCGGAAATGCCGGCGAGGCTGCCACCGAAGGCACCTACGGCGGTACGACGAGCTGCTACGATCACCACATCTTGCATCTGAACGCTCCTGTTCTCTCGCGAGACTGTCTGAGTCAAAGACGCTGCGCCCTGCACTGTCGAATCGGGTAGAGGGCTTGCAGCCTTGCTGATGCGAGATTCCAGCATAAGGCAGTGTTGTGCAATGCGGCAATCGTCAAAGCGTCGTGGGTCTGTCAGCCATTTGCCATACGTGCTCCGGGTGCGCCCCTTTGCGTGGCCATCAACGACGACGCCAGCTCCGCTTTCGCGGGGCTGGCGTCGTCGTTGCGTGTTTCATTGCCGTGGGAGGACGGCGATCAGGCCATCTGCACCGGAATGGCGTTGGCCGTGTGGCTGACCTCATTGCCTTCCATCAGATAGACCATGGAGGGCTTGTGGGCCTCCAGCTCGCTCTCTGCATAGTTGGCGAAGGCGCAGATGATCACGCGGTCACCGACGTCGGCCTGGTGGGCCGCGGCACCATTCACCGAGATGATCTTCGAACCTTCTTCACCGCGGATGGCATAGGTGGTGAAACGCTTGCCATTGTCCACGTTGTAGATCTGGATCTGTTCGTACTCACGGATGCCTGCCATGTCGAGCAGGTCACCATCGATGGCGCAGGAGCCTTCGTAATTGAGAACGGCATGGGTCACGCGGGCCATGTGCAGCTTGGCCTTGAGCATGATGGCTTGCATCGGGATATCTCCGGTTGAGCGCCGCCGGGCGCAGGAGGCCTTGATGACCGGAACGCGGGACACGGTCGTGAAGGCAGGGCGGCGCAGTCTATTCAGGCATCAGGCCACCGGCAAGGCGACCTTCAGGTTATCGAGCAGACGGGTACGTCCCAGGTGTGCCGCGACCAGAATCACGGCATCACGGGTGTCGTCCTGCACCGGGCCCAGGTCTTCGGCGCGGCGCAGTTCGAGATAATCCGGCTTGAAGCCGCACTCGCCGATGGCGGCCAGTGCGACGCGCAGGGCCTCGGCAGGCGCGGTGCCACTTTCGAGGCTGTCCTTGAGCGCATTCAGGCATTGCGCAAGGCGAGGGGCGATGGCGCGTTCTTCGGCGCTCAGGTAGCCGTTGCGCGAGGAGAGTGCCAGACCATCCTCGGCACGCACGATGGGCACGCCGAGGATCTCGATCCCGAAGTGCAGATCACGATTGAGCTTGCGGATCACCGCCAGCTGCTGGAAATCCTTCTCGCCGAAACAGGCGACATCGGGACGCACCAGATGGAACAGGATGCTGACGACGGTGGCCACGCCATCGAAGTGTCCCGGTCGGTTGCCACCGCACAGGCCTTCGGAGACCCCCGGGACCTGCACGTTGCACAGTCCGGTGCGCCCTTCGGGGTACAGCTCCGCTGTCGACGGGGCGAACAGCAGATCGCAGCCCTCTGCGGTCAATGCGTTCTGGTCATCGACAAGCGTGCGCGGGTAGCTGTCGAGGTCTTCGCCCGGCCCGAACTGCAGCGGGTTGACGAAGATGCTGGCGACGACGAAGTCCGCCTGTTGGCGTGCCGCGCGCACCAGGGACAGATGGCCTGCATGCAGATTGCCCATGGTGGGCACCAGCGCGATGCGCAGGCCCTTGCGGCGCACCTCGGCCAGGCGCTCGCGCAGGGCGCTGATGTGAGTGAGGGTCTCCATCAGAAGGTGTGCTCCGTTGCCGGGAAGCTGCGTTCCTTGACGGCCCGATGATAGGCAGCGAAGGCGTCCTGCACGCTGCTGGCCTCAGCCATGAAGTTCTTGACGAAGCGCGGCTTGCGGCCCGGTGTCAGGTCGAGCATGTCATGCATGACCAGAATCTGGCCGTCCACCTCGACGCCTGCGCCGATACCGATCACCGGCACCTCGACCGCATCACGAATGCGTGCGGCGAGCTCGGCAGGCACGCACTCGAGCAGAATGATCGCGGCACCGGCGGCTTCAAGCGTGCGGGCGTCGGCGATCATCTGCGTGGCGCGCGCTTCCTCGCGGCCCTGCACCTTGTAGCCTCCGAAGGCATGGACATGCTGCGGCGTCAGGCCCATGTGCACGCAGACCGGCACGCCACGCTGGACGAGGGCCGTGACGGCCTCGGCGAGCCAGGCTTCGCCTTCCACCTTCACCATCTCGGCACCGGCACGCATCAGACGTGCGGCATGGTCGAGAAGTATCTCGGTGCTGGCATTGCTCATGAAGGGAAGATCAGCCATGACCAGGCTGCCCTGTTTGCCACGCGCGACGGCCGCGGTGTGGTAACAGATGTCATCGATGGTGACAGGCAGGGTGCTGGTGTGGCCTTGCAGGACCATGCCGAGGGAATCGCCGACCAGCAGTACTTCAATGCCGGCTTCTCCAGCGAGGTGGGCGAAGGTCGCGTCGTAGGCAGTGAGGCAACTGAACGTCTCACCGTCGGCCTTGAGGCGGCGCAGGGTGCTCAGGGTGACGTTTTTCATCAGGAAGCGTACTCGTTGCGGCGCGTGTGCCTTGTCGTGTCCGTGGCGTCGGACGGACGACGTGGCCAGGATCGTCGCAGGCGGGGAGCCATGTGCGCGACCTGACAGGACGAGCCGGTGTTACCAGAAAGTGTTACCGAGCCACGATCAGTGGGCGCATCGGTAACAATGTGGCGAAACTCTACTCCCGAGGCCCGAGGGGGAGCAAGTCATCTCCTTCAACCCGCTGTGCCAGCGTCTCCAGGTCATCTTCGCTCAGGGAGGAAACGCGTACGGGGCCCAGCAGGTCCGCCAGTGGACGCAGCACGAAACCTCGTGTGAGCATCTCGGGGTGCGGCACTGACAGGCGCGAGGTAGTGATGGAGCGATCATCGAACAGTAGAAGGTCCAGATCCAGGGTGCGAGGCCCCCAGTGGCGCAATCGTACGCGACGGTGCTGCTGTTCGAGTGCCTGCAGTTGATCCAGCAGCGCCAGGGGGGAGAGGCGTGTGGTGAGCTCGGCGACGGCATTGACGAAGTCAGGTTGATCCTGAGGCCCGACCGGCTTGCTGGCATACAGGCGCGAGTGGCGCGTGCAGCGGGTCAGCGGCAGGCGGTCCAGCGCCTCAAGTGCGCGCTCGAGTTGAGCGCGCGGATCGTCAAGATTGGCACCGAGGCCGATCAAGGCTGTCGAAGTCATGCGAGGTTCCTGCGTCGGCACGTCAGTGCTCAGCCTTGTCCACGACCATTGCGACGGCGCTTGCCGCGACGTTTGGTGCCCGCGGGCTTGCTGCCTGCCGGCCCCTCATCGGACACGCCTTCGATCATGGCGACCTGAGCACGGGAATCGACTTCCTGGAAGTCGGTCCACCACTTGCCCAGTCCCGGCTTCACTTCGCCGGCGAATTCCCGCAGCAGCAGGAAGTCATAGGCGGCGCGGAAGCGTGGATGCTCGCGGGTCTGGAAGGCGCGCTTGCCACGGCGACGCGGCAGCTTGGCCTGCATGTCCCAGATCTCGCGCATCGGGATGCTGAAGCGCTTCGGAATCGAGGTGTGGTTGAGCTGACGGGCGATCGCCTGCTGAGCCGCCTGGTGGGCGGCCGGGATGTCCGGCATGCCACTGGCGACCAGCTGGTCGGTGCGTGCCTTGACGCCAGGCCACAGCAGCGCAGCGTAGAGGAAGGCCGGCGTGACCGGTTTGTCGTCACGGATACGATCATCCGTGCTCGCCAGCGCCTTCTCGATCAGCGGCATGGACCAGTGATAGTGCGCGAAGCTCTCTTCCGTTTCCGGGAACAGCATCTGGAACAGACCGAACTCACGCAACAGGTGGAACGTTTCCAGAGCGTAGCCGGACATGAACAGCTTCAGCACTTCCTCGAACATGCGTGCCGGCGGAATCTGCAGCAGCAGCGGTGCCAGCTCGTACATCGGTTCGGCGGTGGCTTCCTCGATGTCGAAGTCCAGCTTGCCGGCGAAGCGGACCGCCCGCAGCATGCGGACCGGATCTTCGCGATAGCGCGTTTCCGGGTCACCGATCAGGCGGATCATGCGCGCTTCGATGTCACGCACGCCATGTGCCCAGTCGTGGATCGTGAAGTCGGACACGTCGTAGTAGAGGGCGTTGATCGTGAAGTCGCGGCGCAGCGCGTCCTCCTCGATGGAGCCCCAGACGTTGTCGCGCAGCAGCATGCCATCTTCCGACTGCTGGGTATGCTGGCTCGGCGTGCTGTCGGCAGGCTTGCCACGGAAGGTGGTGACCTCGATCACCTCACGGCCGAAGCGTACATGCACGATGCGGAAGCGTCGGCCAATGATACGTGCGTTGCGGAACAGCTCGCGGACCTGTTCCGGCGTGGCGTTGGTCGCCACGTCGAAGTCCTTCGGGCGCTCGCCGAGCAGGGCATCGCGGATGCAGCCACCGACCAGATAGGCCTGATAGCCGCCGCTCTGCAGGCGATAGAGCACCTTCAGCGCGTTTTCGCTGAGCTGGCGGCGGGACACGGGATGCTCATCCCGCGGTATCACACGCAGGCTGGGCAGGGTGGCCTCGGGCGCGTCAGTTGCATTGAAAAGCGTCTTCAAGCGGTCACCGGGGCGTTGGAGAAAGCGGGTAAATCCTTTGAACATGCAGCGATTCGACTCGTGCGTAGCAGGCCGCCCAGTGTAGCGGAGGGCAGATACCTTGGCAAAGCGCCGGTCTGCCACTGATGGGCCGAGACTGCACTTCAAGGTGCCTGATGAGGGAAGAAATGCCTCTCGGGCAAGGAAAAAGGGAGACCGATTTCTCGGTCTCCCTTTCAGGTAGAGTACACGCATCCTTGAGCAGATGTTCTTTTTCGTGAAGGCGCATCGCCTTGAATACGCACCACAGTCGCCAATCACGCAGACAGATGAAGCTATTGTTGTTATCTGACCGTCTGTTCAGTGACCATCTCGTATTCAAAACAATCTTCCATTCACCGACGGCTTAATAGCCTCCCCCGCGAGTTGTTGTTGGGTCGGGGGTGATCCGGGGTCGAGTATCTTGTTGTTGTTGGCACTCGAGGCCGGATTCGTCGCGTCCTGGTCAGTAGATTCCGGACTGCCGATATCTTGTTGTTGTTGGTTCGGCGGATGATGACGTGCGGCCGCTTGTTCTTGTTGTGGCTCCAGCATCCGGCCATGAATCTCGGCCGTGCTTGCCTGTCATCATCAATGTCACTCGCTCGACGAATCTTGTTGTTGTTGGTGTCGAGGGTTTTCGAAGCCTTGCGCAATCTTGTTGTTGTTGGACGCGCTTCGTATTTCCGGTTGTTCTTTTTCTTGACCGTGTTATTGCATCGGATGTGCCACAGCTTAAAAAAAACACGTAATTCAGTCATTTAGACATAGGTCGCTGAGACGTGAGGCGTAGGTGAGGCTGAGGTGTTACCTGACGTGGCCATTACCGCGCTGGATGGGGGCACTGTTTGGGGTCGATGGTAACAATTGGTGCGAAGGTCTAACGGAGTGACTCGCAAGCTAATGATTGGGAAGTGTTTTCCGGCATGGATTCGGCACTAAAGTCTAGCGAGGCCGGCAGGCTGCCTGCCGAGTCCTGAAGGGTTTGAGTGTTGATGTCTCGAAGACGGCCAGGTGAGTCGTGGGGGCGAGCACCCGCTTGGTGCAATGCGGATGGGGAGCCCGCGGGTCGGCTGGTGATCGTCAGCCTGCCCGTGCGCCTGCTCGAGGGAGACATGTGCTGATGATGCCTCAGGACGTCGCGCTGCCACGGCGTGCCTTCTTGCGCGGGATACCCAGCCGCTGACGGCGCTCCCACAGATTCTTGCGGCTGATGCCGAGACGACGGGCTAGCTCCGTTTCGCTCATGTGGTCCTGATGTTCGAGAACGAAATGCTGGAAGTAGTCCTCGAGAGACAGGTCCTCCTCTTCCGGTGTCGGGTTGGCGAGTGGAGGTGCGGGTCGAGGGGGGGCGGTCTCCCGTGCCGGAGAGGCACCTTCAGCCTGCGGACGCGGTGCTGAAGTGACGGGAGGCGGCGGGTGGGCGAGGGGCTCCTGTTGACGGCCGTCAGCAGTATCGCTTCGCAGGACATGCTCGGCGCGCAGGCCCAGGTCTTCCGGGGCGATGATCCGACGGTCTGCCAGGATCACGCCGCGCTCCAGGGCGTTCTCGAGCTCGCGCACATTGCCGGGCCAGCCGTACTGATGGATCTCCTGGCGCGCACGCTGTGACAGCCGCATCCCCTCCCGGGCATGCCGGCGCGCGATGCCCTTCAGCAGGTGTTCGGCCAGCTCCAGCACGTCATCTCCCCGCTCACGCAGCGCAGGCAGGTCAATCTCCATGACGTTGAGGCGATAATAGAGATCCAGGCGGAATTCGCCGGTCGCGGAGAGGCGGTGCAGGTCACGGTGAGTGGCCGCGATCAGGCGGACATCCACATGGCGCGTCTCGATGGCACCGACGCGACGTATCTCACCCTCCTGAAGGACACGCAGCAGGCGAGCCTGAGCATCCAGCGGCAGTTCCCCGATCTCATCCAGGAACAGGGTGCCGCCATCCGCGGCTTCGATCAGGCCGGTGCGTGAATTCGTCGCGCCGGTGAAGGCGCCCTTTTCATGCCCGAACAGCTCGGATTCGATCAGGGTTTCCGGAATGGCGGCACAGTTGACGCAGATCAGCGGTGCCTGATGCCGTCCGCTCTGGCGATGGATCGCACGTGCGACCAGTTCCTTGCCGGTACCGGATTCGCCAAGTACCAGTACGGTGACATCCGCGGGGGCCACCTTGCGGATGCGGGTATAGACCTGCTGCATCGCACGGCAGTGGCCGATCATCTCGACCTGCGAGCCGGTGGCTCCGGAATGAGAGGAGGGGCGCGATGAGGGGGACGGCGCATCGTCATTGCGCGGCAAGGCCAGCGCCTCACGTACGCTGCGCGCGAAGGCCTCCTGATCGAAGGGTCTGGGCAGATAATCCGCGGCGCCGGCTTTCAGGCAGGCGATGGCGCCATGCAGGCTGGGGGGATCCGCCAGCAGGATCACCGGGGCAGGGTGGCTGGCCTCGAGAACGGGCTTGGCATGTTCTCCGGCGAGCGCGACATCGCAGATGACCAGTGCAAACTCGCCGGGTTTCTGACGACAGGCGTCTTCAAGTCCATTGGCATGCACCACGCCGTGCCCGTCGCGCTCCAGCAGATGCTGAAGGGCAGTGCGTGTGGCACCTTCCTTTTCGATGATCAGAATCCGGGCCATGGAATGCTATCGCTCGCCTGATGGAGTGCGTGAAGAAATGAGATGGCGCTGATGCCTTGGCTATCTCGTACAAAGTCTCCCCTGTTCCCCGTGGGCTGGCAATCCGACAATCGTGGCTGGCCTGGTCGTCATGGAAATGGCGTGGCCATGCGCAGTGACTGGGCCGCGCCAACGTTCGCGAGCGACCAGCGTGGCGTGGCGTGCGCCAGTTGTTCCGCGGGGCTGGCAGTGGCCAGCTCGGCTGGCGGTGCCTGCCCGAGCAGCGTCAGCGTGTGATGCAGCAGTTGGCGAATGGCGACTTCATCGACCGGCAGGGCCGGGGCCAGGTTCTGCTTGGAGAGCTTCTGCCCATTGTCGGCGGTGATCAGTGGCAGGTGCGTCAGGCGCGGTGTGGGAAGACCAAGGGACGCCTGCAGGAGGCGTTGCCAAGGCGTGTTGTCGAGCAGGTCCAGGCCGCGTACGACGTCGGTGATTCCCTGTTCGGCATCATCCACCACCACGGCCAGCTGATAGGCCCACAGGCCATCGCGACGCTTGAGCACCACGTCGCCGAGTGCCGCCAGTTCCTGCTGGATCGGGCCTTGCAGGCGATCGTGCCAGCCGGCGATGGCACCGGCTCCACCGAAGCGCTCTGCCGCTCGCACGTCCAGACGCCAGGCGTGCTCGCCAGCGGGTGGCTCATCGCGATCGCGACACCAGCCCGGGTAGACCGCGAAGTCCCGCCACTGCTTGCGGGAGCAATCACAGGGATAGGCGATACCCGTGGCCTTGAGCTTCGCGAGCGCCTCGTCGTAGGCGGCATGGCGATCACTCTGATAGCGCACCGCGCCGTCCCAGTGCAGCCCGAAGGCCTCCAGCTGACGCAGGATGGTGTCGGCGCTGCCTGCGGGGCAGCGTGGCGGGTCGATGTCCTCGATGCGCACCAGCCATTGGCCAGCGTGATGCCGGGCATCCAGGTAGCTGGCCACGGCCGCCAGCAGTGAACCGGCGTGCAGTGGGCCAGAGGGGGTCGGGGCAAAACGGCCACGGTAGGCGGTGGGCATCGGCAGGGCTCCGGCGTCCGTGATTGGGGGAATGTCTGGCTGTGCGGACCCCAACGCATACGGGCACCGCTCCAAGGAGGGTGCCCGTATGGGGGATGAGGTCGACGGCGGGCCGTCGGTTCACCGACAGCGGGGCTTAGCGGCCCAGCTGCTTTTCCTTCAGCTCGGCCAGTGTCTTGCAGTCGACACACTGGGTCGCGGTCGGGCGTGCTTCCAGTCGGCGGATACCGATCTCGACGCCACAGGCTTCGCAGAAGCCGTAATCGTCCTCATCGATGTTCTCGATGGTCTCGTTGATCTTCTTCAACAGCTTGCGCTCGCGGTCCCGCGTTCTCAGTTCGAGACTGAAGCCCTCTTCCTGAGTGGCACGGTCTGCAGGGTCCGCGTAGTTGTTGGCATCTTCCTGCAGGTGACGCACGGTGCGATCAACCTCTTCCATCAGCTCCTGTTTCCAGTCCAGCAGGATTTGACGGAAGTGCGCTAGCTGCTTCTCGTTCATGTACTCTTCACCCGCTGCCGGCTCGTACGGGGTGAATTTCTTAAGCGCTTCCGGCTTGGTTTCAGCTACTGGCATGGGACCGCCTCATTCCGCAAGGTGACTTGGGCCGTCGACAGTCTGTTGCACTGCCTCCTTGGCCACGGCGAGGGGGCTGTCCTGACTGCTGCCCTCGCGAGAAGATCAGCTTATTTAGCGTAAAAATGACAAGTTTGCAACCGAACTCCGACGATAGTTTGTGCCGGCTCATGAACAGGCCTGTTCACGCAAACATGCATTTTCCTGTGAAAAGGGGGTGGGAATGGGCCTTGGCAGGTGCCTAGAATGAAGCTTCCGTCACGAGGAGTGCCATCATGCAGTTTGCCCGCCGTCTTGAATCCGTTGCCGCCTTTCGCGTGATGACGCTGCTGGAAGCCGCCCAGGCGCGAGAGGCTGCCGGGCATGATGTCATCCATCTGGAAGTGGGCGAACCCGACTTCCCGACCCCTGCGCCGGTGATCGCGGCCGGCCAGGCGGCATTGGCCGCCGGCCAGACTCGCTACACGCCCGCCTGTGGCCTGCCCGCGCTGCGCGACGCCATCGCGGCAGACTACCAGCGCCGTCACGGTGTCACGGTCTCGCCCTCGCGCATCATCGTCACGCCCGGCGCCTCTGGCGCTCTGCTGCTGGCCACCCTGCTGTGTGCCGAGCGCGGTGACAGCGTGCTGATGGCGGATCCGACCTACCCGTGCAATCGCCATTTCATGGGGCTGGTCGATGCCCAGCTCGACGTGGTGCCTGTCAGCGCCGAGAGCGGCTGGCAGCTGACCGCGGAGCTTGCCGATGAGGTCTGGCGCGAGAACACCCGTGCGGTGATGGTGGCATCTCCTTCCAATCCCACCGGGCACGTGTTGTCGCCACAGGAGCTGCAGGCGCTGGGGGAGCTGTGCAGAGCCCGGGACGCTCACCTGCTGGTCGATGAGATCTATCAGGGCCTGACCTATGGCGTGCCTGCACATACGGCGTTGGCGGAGTGTCCGGATGCCTTCGTGATCAACAGCTTCTCGAAATATTTCGGCATGACCGGCTGGCGACTGGGCTGGCTGGTGGCGCCGGAAGCGGCGGTCGAGCCGTTGTCGCGCCTGGCCCAGAATGTCTTTCTGGCCGCCTCCACCCCCGCACAGCATGCGGCGCTGGCGGCCTTCACGCCGGAGTGCGAGGCCGAGCTCGAACGCCGTCGCCAGGTGCTGGAGGCGCGGCGCGGCGTGCTGCTGGCCGGACTCGAACGTCTCGGGCTGGCACCGTCGGTTCCCCCGCAGGGCGCCTTCTACGTCTGGCTGGATATCTCGCACTTGAGTCATGACAGCGAGGCCTTCTGCCGTGCCTTGCTGGAGGAAGAGAACGTTGCCATCACGCCGGGGACCGATTTCGCGCTGGCAGATGGACGTCGCCATGTGCGGATCGCCTTCACGGCCGATGAGGCGCGTCTGCGCGAAGCCCTGACGAGACTTGAGCGCTTCCTGGAGCGGCGTGCTGCCCCGGCGGGAGCATCTGCCTGATGCAGTTGACAGGGTTGTATCGTGGTCGGCTGATCCGGCGCTACAAGCGCTTCTTCGTTGAAGTGGAGCTGCTCGAGGGTATACGGGCAGGCGAGGTGGTGACGGCGCATTGTCCGAATACCGGCTCGATGCGTGCCGTGTGCGTGGAAGGCTGTGAGGTATGGCTGTCACCGTCCAACAACCCGAAGCGCAAGCTTGCCTGGACCTGGGAGCTGATTCGCCTGCCCCTGGACCCTCCCGGGGCTGGCGGTCGGCGTGAGGCCTTGGTGGCGGTGCATACCGGACGTGCCAATGCGCATGTCGAGGCGGCCCTGCGGGAGGGTGACTCGTCAGAGTGCCCGCCTGCACTGCATGCTGCGCTGCGTGAGAGAGGGCTGACGAATCTGGCGCGAATCGAGCGGGAGGCGCGGGTCGAGGTCATGCCAGCAGGCAGTGAGGTCGCGGAGCGCTCGCGGCTCGATTTCCAGCTATGGCCGCGCGATGAGCAGGCCGCCTCGATCTATGTCGAGGTCAAGCAGCTCACCCTGCGTGAGTCGGATGGGCATGGGTATTTTCCGGACTCGGTCAGTACGCGCGCGCGCCGTCACCTTGCCAGTCTTGCCGCGCTGGTCGCGGCCGGTCATCGCTGTGTGCTGGTGTTCTGCGTCGCGCACGATGCCATCGAGGATGTCGCGCCGGCGGCTCACCTGGACCCGGCCTATGCCGAGGCCTTCGCCGCGGCCCAGGCCGCCGGTGTCGAGGTGCTGGCGCTGAGGATGCAGGTCGCACTGGCGCCCTGTCACGATGACGCGGGGCAGCCGCTCTGGCAGGCGTCGTTGACCCTCAAGGAGGTGCTGCCGCTGCACGAAGCGCGCTTCTACGGGTAACGCCTGAGCTCACTCTGATCATCGCGGGGCACTTCAGTGCCGACTCTTCAGCACCAGCTGCGCCGACGAGCCGTCAGGCCGCTCGATCGTCACGTCCAGCGCGGTCAGTCGCTGCCCCGTGCAGGGGCCACTGAGGCACAGGCCCTGCTGCGGCTCGAAGCAGGCCTGGTGACGATGACACAGGATCAGTCCGCCGGTGGCGTCCAGATAGGGGTCGCGGTGTTCGCGCTTGTCATGGGCGGGGTCAGCGATCAGGCGGCTGCCGCGGTGGGGACAGGCGTCGAGATAGGCGTGCAGTCCATCGGCCAGCCGGATCAGCATGGCCGGGCGGCCATCCTCGAGCCTGATCGGCAGGCTGCAGCCGATGCGCAGCTCCGGCAGCGGCAGGCGGAGCAGGCGGCGTGTCATGCGGGTCTCCTCTGAGTGGGCGAGAGGCGTTGGTGAAGAACGCGGTGCGTTCGGGCATCAGGGGGCTCGCATCGGGTATCATGGGGCAATGACGGCCAGCAGGGAATGCTCGGCTGCCGCTGGCAGTGCTCGACCTTCCGTGCGCGATGGACTGTGTCGCCGTTGGCCATTATCGCCTTTCTTCACGCCTGGTTATCTTCATGTCGCTATTTCATCGTCCCGCCTTCCTCCGTCCTGCCCCAGCTGGGCAGGCAGGCCTCACGCGTCGCCAGTTGCTGGCTGGCATGGTCGCCGGCGTCGGCGGTCTCTCGTTGCTGGGGAGCGGGGCGCTGCAGGCGGCTCAAGCGCCGCCGGGGCCGCTTCCGCCCTTGCCTGCCTGGCATGATCCCGACGCCTCACATCCGTTGCTGGGCAGCATTCTCGTGGCGCAGGGCAATCGACGCCTGTCACCGGCGGCACTGGTGGACTGGGCGCAGGCGCATCCGCTGGTGCTGCTGGGAGAGCATCACGACAACCCGGATCATCATCTGTTGGAGCGCTGGCTGATCGATGCACTGGCGGCACGTCGTCAGTTGGGTGGCGTGGCGATGGAAATGCTGGATTCCCGTCAGGATGCGGCGCTGTCACTGGTCAATCGCACCTCGCTGGCCGTGGCGGGCCTGCCGGATGAGGAGCTGATGCGCCTGCTGGCATGGGATGCACGCTGGAAATTCACCGATTACTCGAGCGTGTTGCGTGGTGTGCTGGACAGCGGCGCCCCCCTCTCGTCCGCCAGTCTGACCAGAGAGCAGGTGCGCGCGGTGATGGCTCAGGACCAGACGGCGCCAGCACTGCCGGAGGCCGTGCTGAGGCTGCAGCGCGAGGCGCTGGATGAAGGCCACTGTGGTCTGCTGGGGGCAGAGCGCCTGGATGGTCTGCTGCGTGCCCAGCTGGCGCGTGATCAGCAGATGGCGGAGCGTCTCGAGGCGCTGGCCAATCGCGATGCCACGGCGTTGCTGGTGGCCGGCAGTGGCCATGCGCGTCGCGATATCGGCGTGCCGCGCTGGCTGACCCGGGATTCGCTCTCCATCGCACTGATGCCGGTGGCCTGGGGGGAGGAGGGTCAGCCGCTGACCCAGCTCGATGACTATCTTCCGGAAAGTGCGGGGGCGGCCCCGGCGTATGACCTGGTGTGGTTCACCCCGGCCGTCGCTCAGACGGAGGATGCCTGCGCGGGACTGCGTGAGGCGGCGGATATCGCCACGCCGGATCTGCCAGGCTGAGAAAGCGGGCCGGGCGAGCAACGCTGGCATGAAAAAAGGCACCTCCTGTGAGGTGCCTTTTGCGTTCTTGCATCGCGTCGCTCAGTCGGACTGCGATCAGTCGGACTGCGATCAGTCGGGCTGCGGTCAGTCGGGCTGCGATCAGCCGGGCTGCGCTCAGCCGCTCTTGACGTCGACCTGGCCTTCCGCGCGACGACGGGCCGCTTTCTGCGGCGTGGCATCCCCGTCGGCGTCATTGGCCTGGCTGTCGTTGCTGCCGGCCTGCTCGCGGAAGCGATCCTCGATATACGTGATACGAGTGCGTCCGTGGGGCACCGGCTTGAAGTCGGCATCAACACTGACCAGCACGATGCGGTCGATGGTCAGGATGCGTTCACGCGTGATCTTGTTGCGGATCTCGACGCACAGCGAGATGGACGTGCGGCCAAAGGCGCTGGCGGTGATGCCCAGCTCGATGATATCGCCCTGGCGCGCACTGGAGACGAAGTTGATCTCCGACATGAACTTCGTCACCACGCGGGAAGTCCCCAGCTGGACGATGGCGTAGATGGCCGCTTCTTCGTCGATCCAGGCCAGCAGACGTCCACCGAACAGGGTGCCGTTGGGGTTGAGGTCTTCGGGCTTGACCCATTTGCGGGTATGGAAGTTCATGCACTCTCTCCTCGGGATGCCGGCGCACCTCACCGGAAGTGCGAGCCGTGATCCTCAGCTGCGTTTACCCCGAAAGTATATAGACTTTAGTTGCGACTGTCTGTGCATGGCCCGGATAGCGCAACGCTATCGCGGCGCGGGGAGAATTGACGGCGTCATGACGCGAAACGGCCGGCAGGGGCTCCCTGTCGGCCGTCTTTCCAAAGGCGGTGCGGCGAGTGTGGATCAGCGCTTGTCGGGCGGACAGTTGTCGCGGCAGACGCGGAAGATGGCCACCTCCCCGAACAGATTCGGCCACCAGGTCGCCGCCGGATGTGGCTCGTGATCGCCATTGCCGACTGCGCGGTCGATGATCTTGAGGCCCTGGGCACGACACAGCCGCTCGAAATCCGCAAAGGTCGAGAGGTGGATGTTGGGGGTGTCGTACCAGGCGTGCGGCAGTGACTTGGAGACCGGCATGCGCCCCTTGAGCCCCAGGTGCAGGCGGTGACGCCAGTAGGCGAAGTTGGGGAAGGTGATGATGGCTTCACGTGAGACGCGCATCATCTCTTCCAGCGCACGATCCGGACGGCGCAGTACCTGCAGGGCCTGGGACATCACCACGCGATCAAAGGTGTCATCGGCGAAATTGGCCAGACCATCATCGACATTCTGCTCGATGACGTTCACGCCGCGCGCCACGCAGGCGCTGATGTTGTCGGGATCGATCTCCAGTCCGTAGCCGAACACCCCCTTGGTCTCCTTGAGCGAGGCCAGCAGGGTGCCATCCCCACAGGCGAGATCCAGCACGCGGCCACCTTCGGGAATCCAGTCGTGGATCTGGGCGAGGTCGTTACGCATGGCTGGCCTCCTGGGGAGCGGTGTGCAGGGGAGAGGCTGCGTTGCAGGCCTTGTCGTATGCGCGGGTCAGGAAGTTGCCCAGCACTGCCTGATAGCGCTCTCCCGGCAGCAGGAAGGCGTCATGGCCGTGAGGAGAATCGATGTTGGCATAACTGACGTTCTTGCCGGCATGGATCATGGCGTTGACCAGCTCGCGCGAGCGTGAAGGAGCGAAGCGCCAGTCGGTGGTGAAGCTGACGACGAGCACCGGGCAGCTGATCGGTGCCATGGCCGCGGCCAGATCATCGCCGGCCGTGGCGGCGGGATCGAAGTAATCGAGTGCCTTGGTCATCAGCAGGTAGGTGTTGGCGTCGAAGGCGGTGGAGAAGGTGTCGCCCTGATGGCGCAGATAGCTCTCGACCTGGAAGTCGACGTCGTAACCGAAGTTGAGGCGGTCCTGGCGCAGGTCACGCCCGAACTTGGTCCCCATCGAGTGCTCGGAAAGATAGGTGATGTGACCGACCATGCGGGCCAGCTTGAGACCGCGCTTGGGCACGGCATCGACGCGTGAGTACCAGCCGTCATGGAATTCCGGGTCCGAGCGGATGGCCTGGCGCGCGACTTCGTTGAAGGCGATGTTCTGCGCCGAGAGCTTGGGGGTACAGGCGATGATGGCGACGTGCCCGACGCGCTCGGGATGATCCATCGCCCACTGCAGTGCCTGCATGCCGCCCAGTGAGCCACCGACCACCGCGGCGAAGCGCGTGATGCCGAGACGTTCGGCGAGGCGCTTCTGACTCTCGACCCAGTCCGGCACGGTCACCAGCGGGAAATCGGGGCCCCATTGTTCGCCCGTATCCGGGTTGATCGAGGTCGGGCCGGTACTGCCGTGACAGCCGCCGATATTGTTCAGCGCGATGACGAAGAAGCGTGAGGTATCGATGGGCTTGCCGGGGCCGATGTAGTCGTCCCACCAGCCGGGCTTGCGATCACTCATCGCGTGGTAGCCGGCGGCATGATGGTGTCCGGTCAGGGCGTGGCAGATCAGGAGGGCGTTGCTGGCGTCAGCGTTCAGCTCGCCATAGGTCTCGTAGACCAGCGAGTACTGTTCGAGACGTCTGCCGCAGGCCAGCTCCAGCGGTGTATCGAAGTGGGCAGTCCGGGGCGTGACGAGACCGACCGAATCCGGGGGAAGGGAATCAGGCATCGTGGTGAAGGTTTCCAGCATCATGTCCAGCAGAGTGTTCGGGCAGAGCCCGTGTCCGGGGCGCGAAGCCGCGGTGATGCGCCTTGTGGGCGTCTCGTGCACCGTGGTTCTGGCTTCGGCCGAGGGATCACTCTAGCACAGCGTCGGGCGCGCGTGAGCCAGTGGCGCGGGCAGGAAGCACAGGCGCCCGCAGCGGAGGTTCCGTTGCGGGCGCCTGGGGGGACACCGCGAAGCGGCGATGTCACGTCTGGCAGGGAGGAGTGTGCGTATCAGCCGAAGACGCTACGCAGCATGCCGATGGTCGGCAGCGTCTGACTGACCAGACTGCCGATCAGGTTGAGGGCGATGAACACGAAGATCGGCGACAGATCGAGCATGCCGATCGACGGGATCACCTTGCGCACCGGCTTCATGATCGGGTCCACCAGCTGATGGACCAGGATGGCGCCCGGGTGGTTGGCCTGGGGGGCGACCCACGACAGGATGATCATCGCGATCAAGGCGAAGAAGTAGATGTTGATGATGCTGTCGAGCATGGTGCCCAGTGCCGTCAGCGCGATGAAGCCGATCGGCAGCATGCCGCCGAACAGCGCGCCGATGGCGACCAGCACCAGGCTGACGACGATGAAGGCGGCCGCCAGCGTGGCGATGTCGAAGCGCCCCAGCGGGCGCAGGATGCCCTGCAGCGGTGCCACCAGCGGATTGGTCGCCTTGACCACCGACTGGGTGACCGGATTGTAGAAATCTGCACGAGACAACTGCAGCAGGAAACGCAGCATCAGTATATAGACGAACAGTTGCAGCAGGATGGTGACCAGCTGAAGTCCGATGTTACCCATAGCACCCATGGGGCCTTCCTTAAGACGGTGAGTTGAGGACGCGAATCTGGTGTCGGCGTGTCATGCCATCAGCATGCCAATCCGAGATGAACGCAGCATGATGGCGGTTTCCCGAGTGGGCTGCCAGTCAGGCGCTCTGCACGCTGCCACTCGTGGCGTGGCAATCCCGCCACTGGGGTTACTGGTCCAGCTCACGCGCCAGCTCTGCAGCCCTTGCGCTGGACGCCTTGGCCGCACGGCTGACGATCTCGCGCAGGCCATCTCCCTCGAAGCTGTTGATGGCGCGTTCGGTGGTGCCATTCGGCGAGCAGACACGGCGACGCAGCTCTGCCGGCTCGTGCTCGCTGGTGAAGGCCATCTGCGCGGCGCCGCGTCCGGTCTGGATCGCCAGTCGGCGCGCCGTCTCGGCATCCAGTCCCAGTTCGATACCGGCGGCTTCAAGCGCTTCGATGAACAGGAAGAAGTAGGCCGGGCCGGAACCGGAAATCCCGGTGACCGCTTCCAGCAGACCTTCTTCCTCGACCCATTCGACGATACCGACCGCGGTCAGCATCTCGTCCATCAGCGCACGTTGCTCATCGGTCACGCGCGAGGTGGCGTAGAGGCCGCTGGCACCGACGCCCACCAGCGAGGGGGTATTGGGCATGCAGCGGATGATGGCAAGCTCTCCCCCCAGCCAGCGCTCGAGACTGTCGCAGGTGATGCCGGCCGCGACCGAGATGACCAGCGGCTTGCGCTCCTGTACGGCGGGCGCCAGTGCCTGGCAGACGTCATGCATCATCTGTGGCTTGACGCCCAGCACGATGACATCGGCACGTGCGACGGCGTCAGCGTTGTCCTGGGTCGTGGTCACGCCGTAGCGTTGCTCGAGCGCCTCGAGGGTATCGCGTGAACGGGCCGTCGCGATGATGCGGTCTGCCGGATAGCCGGCCTCGATCATGCCGCCGAAGATGGCGCTGGCCATGTTGCCGGCACCGATGAAGGCGATGGTGCGGGGAGTGGCGGAGGTCTGGTGCGTCATGCGGTGCTCCTGATCGTTCGGATGGGATGGGCCGGCGAGCGGTGAGTCTGTGCACTTTACCGCGGCTGCTTCGCGAGAGTGACGTTCGTGGCAGTGAACCGTGCGTCAGTGGCGTGCGTGAATCGTGTGCGGGCGGCGTCAGTGAGTGCTATCAGTGGGCGCTGGAATAGTCACGCGCTCCGAAGAGGGCCGTGCCGAGACGGACCAGCGTCGCGCCTTCGGCGACGGCGGCCTCGAGGTCACCACTCATGCCCATGGACAGGGTGTCGAGCTTGGCCTGAGGGTAGCGGGCCGCGGGGAAGCGAGCCTGCAGCTGCTCCAGCAATACGCGCAGTGTCCTGAAGGGCGCCTGCCTTTCCTGCAGGTCAGCCTCGGATGAGGCGGGGGCGGGAATCGCCATCAGGCCTCGCAGTCGCAGGTTGGGCAGTGCCAGCACCGTCTCGGCCAGGGCAATCAATTCCTCGGGCGTGACGCCTGCCTTGGTGGCCTCGCCGGAGACGTTCACCTGCAGGCAGATGTCGAGTGGCGGCAGGGTCTCGGGGCGTTGCTCGCTCAATCTGCGAGCCACCTTCTCACGCTCGACGGCATGTACCCAAGAGAAGTGTTCGGCAATCGCGCGGGTCTTGTTGGACTGGATGGGGCCGATGAAGTGCCATTCGATATCGGTGAGGTCCGACAGCGCCTGCTGCTTGTCCAGCGCTTCCTGCAGATAGTTCTCGCCGAAGGCTCGCTGGCCATTGCGCCAGGCAGCACGAATCATCCGGTCGGGCTTGGTCTTGCTCACCGCCAGTATCCGGGCTGCCTCTACGTTGCGTTTACTTGCCAGCAGTGCCTTTTCCAGCCGCGCACGGGCCTCTAGGATACACTGAGTAACACAAGCTTCGTCGTCGGGGACTGCAGTCATGCGGCTCGGCTCCAGAATTTGCGAAATATCTTCACGGTTGATGGCTCGGCGTCGTGGGCGCCACCGGTAGTATGGGCTGGATAGGGCGTTCGTCATGATATCCACCGCACCATCTGCTGAAGAGCCACATCACACTTACACCCGAGTCCACGGGACTCGTTGGTACAAGAGCTTCGGTCTTCGCGAGGGATCTGCATGGATATTACCGAACTGCTGGCTTTTTCGGCAAAACAGAACGCATCGGATCTGCACCTGTCCGCCGGCCTGCCACCGATGATTCGCGTCGATGGTGACGTACGACGCATCAACGTCCCTTCGATGGATGACAAGCAGGTGCGTGCGCTGATCTACGAGATCATGAACGACAAGCAGCGTCGCGACTTCGAGGAGTTCCTCGAGACGGATTTCTCCTTCGAGGTGCCGGGCGTCTCGCGCTTCCGTGTCAATGCTTTCCATCAGGGGCGGGGGGCGGGTGCCGTCTTCCGTACCATCCCGTCGGAAGTGCTGACGATGGAAGATCTGGGTCTCGGCGAGGCGTTTCGCAAGATGTGCATGCTGCCGCGTGGCCTGATTCTGGTCACCGGTCCGACGGGGTCGGGCAAGTCGACCACGCTGGCGGCAATGATCGATTACATCAACGAGAACAAGTACGACCACATTCTCACCATCGAGGACCCGGTCGAGTTCGTCCACCAGTCCAAGCGTTGCCTGGTCAACCAGCGTGAAGTGCATCGTGATACCCACGGCTTCGCGCCGGCTCTGCGTTCGGCACTGCGTGAGGACCCGGACGTCATTCTGGTCGGCGAGCTGCGAGATCTCGAGACCATCCGTCTGGCACTGACGGCCGCCGAGACCGGGCACCTGGTCTTCGGCACCCTTCACACCACCTCGGCGACCAAGACCGTCGACCGCATCATCGACGTCTTCCCGGGCGAAGAGAAGGCGATGGTGCGTTCGATGCTGTCCGAATCCCTGCAAGGGGTCATCGCGCAGACGCTGCTCAAGAAGGTGGGCGGCGGGCGCGTGGCAGCGCACGAGATCATGCTTGCCACTCCGGCCATCCGCAACCTGATCCGTGAGGACAAGGTGGCGCAGATGTATTCCTCCATCCAGACCGGTGGTGCGTTGGGGATGCAGACGCTGGATTCGGCGCTGACGCGACTGTTGGCCGAGGGGCTGGTGACTAGCGAAGACGCGCAAGCGAAGGCCAAGGGGCTGCTGGGATAGTGCGCGACGGCCGTGCAGTGGTGTTGCCAGACGACATCAGTGACAGGGCAATGCCCATGGCCGAATCCAGGTCGAGACAGGCGAGACGGCACGCCTGAAGACCATCACGGGCGTTGTCCTCGTCGGGACGGAAGGTCGTTGCGATAAACGATAATAAAACCGTAGTTTGAATGTGACTTCACAGAGTGGATCGGGACACGGCTCATGACTCCTCATGAATGGCTGCAGGAACTCCTGCAGTTGATGGTCAGCAAGGGCAGCTCGGATCTTTTCATCTCGACGGGGACTCCGCCGCAGATGAAGGTCAACGGGCGAATGGCGGCGCTGGGTGACAAGAAGCTCGGTGTCGATCAGGTGCGAGAACTGGTGCTTGCGCCGATGAGCGACATGCAGCGAGAGCGCTTCGAACAGGAGCGTGAGGCCAATTTTGCCCATAGTTTGCCGGGGGTGGGGCGTTTCCGGGTCAGTGCTTTCTATCAGCGTAGCCAGATGGGCATGGTCATCCGTCGCATCCAGCTGTCGATTCCCAGCCTGGAAGAACTGCGCCTGCCGGAAATCATCAAGAGTCTCTCGGAGACCAAGCGTGGTCTGGTGATCTTCGTCGGGGGCACGGGTGCCGGCAAGTCGACCTCGCTGGCGTCGATGATCCAGCACCGCAACCAGACCTCAAGTGGCCATATCATCTGCATCGAGGATCCGATCGAGTACATCCATCCCCATCAGCGCTCCATCGTGACCCAGCGCGAAGTGGGGATCGACACCGAGTCCTTCGAGGTGGCGCTGCGCAACACGCTGCGCCAGGCGCCGGACGTGATCATGATCGGCGAGATCCGTTCGCGTGAGACCATGGAGCATGCGCTGACCTTTGCGGAAACCGGTCACCTGTGTCTGGCGACCTTGCACGCCAACAACGCCAACCAGGCGCTGGATCGCATCATCCACTTCTTCCCGGAAGAGCGTCACGAACAGGTATGGATGGACCTGTCACTGAATCTCAAGGGCATCGTGGCCCAGCAGCTGCTGCCTCACAAGAGTGGCAATGGCGCACAGCGAGTGCCGGCCATCGAGGTGATGCTGCGCTCGCCGCTGATCGTCGATCTGATCCGCAAGGGGGCGGTGGTGGAGATAAAGGACGTGATGAAGCGCTCCCAGCAACAGGGCATGATGACCTTCGATCAATCGCTCTATGCGTTGCATCAGCAGGACCTGATCACCGAGGAGGTGGCATTGGCGCATGCCGATTCCGCCAATGACCTGCGTCTGATGATCAAGTTCGGCGATTCCGACAGTGCTCAGGAAGCGCAACTGGATGTGATGAATGCCGCCAGTCGCTTCTCGCTGCAGGACGACGATGGCTGAAGTCCGTGGAGAATCTGGCCTGCGACGGTAGATGTCTCAGGTACTCGACGAAGCCGCGCTTCTGTTTTGCCAGGAGCGCGGCTTTTTCATGTCTGCGCGCGATGGGTCAGCGTGCGTAGAGGCCCCCCAGGACTCTGGGGCCGCGTGCTCCCGTCACGCTGATGAGATTGCCGGGGCGCTCCAGCACTCTGCGGGCGGCCAGCCACGCGAAGGCGCTGGCTTCGAGGAGATCGGCATTCCAGCCAAGCGAGGCGCAGGTGGCCAGGCCGGTGGGGTGGCTTGCATGCGCAAGGCGCTGTTCGAGCGCGGCCATCAGGGCGGTGTTGCGCGCTCCGCCACCACAGGGTGTCAGTCCCGCCAGTGATACGCCGGTATGCTCAAGTGCACGCGCGATGCTCTCTACCGTCAGACTCAGCAAGGTGGCCTGCACATCGACAGGGGCCTCGCTGCCTGTCAGGTGCTGCTCCAGCCAGCCGAGATGGAAGTCCTCGCGTCCGGTACTCTTCGGCAGCGGTCGAGTGAAGTAATCCGCGCTGAGCAGACGATCCAGCAGCTCCTCGATGACATGGCCGCTGGCGGCCCAGCTGCCCTGAGGATCAATCGCGGCCCCCTGATGGCGTGCATGCCAGGCATCCAGCAGGCAGTTGGCCGGGCCGGTATCAAAGCCGATCACTGCCGCCTGCGAGTCCAGTGGCGGGAGCAATGTCAGGTTCGCGATCCCCCCCAGGTTCAGCAGTCCCCGCCACTGGTCTGGCTGAGCGAACAGCGCTGAGTGAAATGCCGGCGCCAGAGGCGCTGCCTGCCCACCGGCCGCCAGATCCCTGCGGCGGAAGTCTGCCACCACGGGGATGCCGGTCAGCTCGGCCAGCAGGCTGGGGTTGTCGAGCTGCAGGGTGTAAGGCGTCTGACAGGGCTGATCGCTGAAGCCATGCGGGCGGTGCTCGATGGTCTGTCCATGGCTGCCGATGGCGCGAATGTCTTTCGGTTCCAGTCGCTGGCGAGACAGCAGCTGGCGGATCGCGTCGGCGGCCAGTTCGGCCAGCGCCTGCTCGGCTGCGGCAAGATCACGAAAATGCGCATGGTCCTCGTGCATCAGACGCCAGAGGCGAGTGCGCAGGGGGTCCGGAAGCGGCAGATCCAGACCGTCGATGAAGCGGATGTGCTCGCGCAGCGCAATGCAGTCCTGATGGGGTTCGATATCGAGCAGGGCGACATCGAGGCCGTCGAGGCTGGTGCCTGTCATCAGGCCGAGGTAAAGCGCCATGGAGATCTCCCGGGCAGTGAAACGTGGGTCAGCGAGTCTGCCGTGCGCCCCCGAGTCGCGGAAGTCTGGTTGGCATCCTCATGGCCAGAGGCAGAGCAGGGGTGCATGGTCTGCGTGTCATGCTAACATTCTCGGCCAACATGCCCCGTTACGAGGGGAGTAGCAACGGTCAGAGAGGGCAGGATGAGCGACAAGTCAGTAGTGGAAGCGCTGGAGATCATCAAGCGCGGTACCGATGAGGTGCTGGTCGAGGAAGAGCTGATCAAGAAGCTCGAGTCCGGACGCAAGCTCAGGGTCAAGGCGGGTTTCGATCCGACGGCGCCGGACCTGCACCTCGGGCATACCGTGCTGATCAACAAGCTGCGTCAGCTGCAGGATCTTGGCCACGAGGTCATCTTCTTGATCGGGGACTTCACCGGACGCATCGGTGATCCGACCGGCAAGAGCGTGACGCGCAAGCCGCTGACCGAAGAGGACGTGAAGGCCAATGCCCTGACGTATCAGGAGCAGGTCTTCAAGATTCTCGACAAGGATCGCACGCGAATCGCCTTCAACTCCGAATGGATCAGCAAGCTCTCTGCCAGCGACATGATCGAACTGGCGGCTTCCAGCACGGTGGCTCGCATGCTCGAGCGCGATGATTTCGACAAGCGTTACACCGGCAACCAGCCGATCTCCATTCACGAGTTCCTCTATCCCCTGATCCAGGGCTATGACTCCGTGGCGCTGGAGGCGGATATCGAACTCGGCGGTACCGATCAGAAGTTCAACCTGCTGATGGGCCGTGAGCTGCAACGCCAGCGTGGCCAGGAGCCGCAGGTCGTGATCACCATGCCGATCCTCGAAGGTCTGGATGGCGTGCAGAAGATGTCCAAGTCGCTGGGCAACTACATCGGTATCAATGACCGTCCGGGCGAGATGTTCAACAAGATCGTCTCCATGCCGGACTCGCTGATGTGGCGTTACTTCGAGCTGCTCTCGCTGCGCCCCATGGAGGAAGTGAAGGCGCTGATGGCCAGCATCGAGAATGGCGCCAATCCGCGCGACATCAAGATGGAGCTGGCTCGGGAACTGGTGGCGCGTTTCCACGATGAAGAGGCGGCTGCCACGGCTCATCTCTCCAGTGGCAACCAGCTGGCAGAAGGTGAGCTGCCGGCGGACATGCCGGATGTCACCGTGAGCCTTGAAGGGGCAGAGGTCGCGCCGATCGCCGCCGTGCTCAATCGTTCAGGTCTGGCCAACAACAGCGCCCAGGCCAAGGACATGCTCAAGAATGGTCGCGTGAAAGTCGATGGAGACGTGATCGAGCCTTCCTACATGGCGCCTTTCGATACGGCCATCGTCATCCAGGCTGGCAAGAAGCGCTACGCACGTGTGACGGTGACTCGCTGATCCGACGCGAGATGTCTGACCGACCATTCGGCCCCGCCATTTCTGGCGGGGCCGAATGTGTTTCTGGCCAGGGAAGAAAGGTGTCAGCAAGCGACGGCGAGACGAGGTCAAAGGAGCAAGAAGAGGTGATGAGAGAATAGGTGTCGCCCGCATGTCCTCGAAATGACAATCGATGGAAAAAGCCCTTGTGCTCAGCCCGGATCGTGCGTAAAGTACGCATCCGCTGCCGGGGACGCATGGCGTTACCAGCGGTGAAAGAGGTTTGCAGGTGATTGTTTTGTTTGATGTTTTTGAAGTCCGCTTCCAAATCATCGATTGACAATTCCGGGCGATTCGCTAGAATACGCCGCACTCCTTACGGAACAGGTGATCGGGCAACGCTCCTCACCACTGAATGATGCTTAGAGGCAGTCGATTGACTCATCATCAAGTGCTTGACTTCTCAAGCGTTCCGGATAGAATATGCCTCCTCGCTTAACAGCGACGCTCTTTAAAAATTTGATCAGGTAATTCGTGTGAGCGCTTGCCGATGAGTGGTGACAAGGTCACCAAATATCGGAGCAAGCCTCTCACGAGAAGTTTGACTCTGAACCAAGTTTGGTCTGCTTAACAGACTATCAAGCTTTCAACTGAAGAGTTTGATCATGGCTCAGATTGAACGCTGGCGGCAGGCTTAACACATGCAAGTCGAGCGGAAACGATTCTAGCTTGCTAGAAGGCGTCGAGCGGCGGACGGGTGAGTAATGCATGGGAATCTGCCCGATAGTGGGGGACAACCTGGGGAAACTCAGGCTAATACCGCATACGTCCTACGGGAGAAAGCAGGGGATCTTCGGACCTTGCGCTATCGGATGAGCCCATGTCGGATTAGCTTGTTGGTGAGGTAACGGCTCACCAAGGCGACGATCCGTAGCTGGTCTGAGAGGATGATCAGCCACACTGGGACTGAGACACGGCCCAGACTCCTACGGGAGGCAGCAGTGGGGAATATTGGACAATGGGCGAAAGCCTGATCCAGCCATGCCGCGTGTGTGAAGAAGGCCTTCGGGTTGTAAAGCACTTTCAGCGAGGAAGAACGCTTCGGGATTAATACTCCCGAGGAAAGACATCACTCGCAGAAGAAGCACCGGCTAACTCCGTGCCAGCAGCCGCGGTAATACGGAGGGTGCAAGCGTTAATCGGAATTACTGGGCGTAAAGCGCGCGTAGGTGGCTAAGTCAGCCAGGTGTGAAAGCCCCGGGCTCAACCTGGGAACGGCATCTGGAACTGCTTGGCTAGAGTGCAGGAGAGGAAGGTAGAATTCCCGGTGTAGCGGTGAAATGCGTAGAGATCGGGAGGAATACCAGTGGCGAAGGCGGCCTTCTGGACTGACACTGACACTGAGGTGCGAAAGCGTGGGTAGCAAACAGGATTAGATACCCTGGTAGTCCACGCCGTAAACGATGTCAACTAGCCGTTGGGTCCCTTGAGGACTTAGTGGCGCAGCTAACGCAATAAGTTGACCGCCTGGGGAGTACGGCCGCAAGGTTAAAACTCAAATGAATTGACGGGGGCCCGCACAAGCGGTGGAGCATGTGGTTTAATTCGATGCAACGCGAAGAACCTTACCTACCCTTGACATCCAGAGGACTTTCCAGAGATGGATTGGTGCCTTCGGGAACTCTGAGACAGGTGCTGCATGGCTGTCGTCAGCTCGTGTTGTGAAATGTTGGGTTAAGTCCCGTAACGAGCGCAACCCCTATCCTTATTTGCCAGCGAGTAATGTCGGGAACTCTAAGGAGACTGCCGGTGACAAACCGGAGGAAGGTGGGGACGACGTCAAGTCATCATGGCCCTTACGGGTAGGGCTACACACGTGCTACAATGGCAAGTACAAAGGGTTGCAATACGGCGACGTGGAGCCAATCCCATAAAGCTTGCCTCAGTCCGGATTGGAGTCTGCAACTCGACTCCATGAAGTCGGAATCGCTAGTAATCGTGGATCAGAATGCCACGGTGAATACGTTCCCGGGCCTTGTACACACCGCCCGTCACACCATGGGAGTGGACTGCACCAGAAGTGGTTAGCCTAACCTTCGGGAGGGCGATCACCACGGTGTGGTTCATGACTGGGGTGAAGTCGTAACAAGGTAGCCCTAGGGGAACCTGGGGCTGGATCACCTCCTTATCGACACTGTCTACTGCTCGCGGCAAGTGCTCACAACGAATTACCTGATCTTATTGCTGGCTTAGCCAGCAGTGGCAAGCGTGCTCGACAGAGCGCGCTTCTCACTGTTCTCTGAACAGCCGCTCTTTAACAATGTGAATCATGCTGACGATGGAATGTGCGCCAAGCACATCTCCATCAAACGATATGTCGGAGAGGTCCGACAGATTCGTAATCCTTGACAGACCCCTTGGGGTTATATGGTCAAGCGATTAAGCGCATACGGTGGATGCCTTGGCAGCCAGAGGCGATGAAGGACGTGATAGCCTGCGATAAGCGTTGGCGAGGTGGCAAATACCCTGCGACCCAACGATTTCCGAATGGGGAAACCCACTCACCATCAGGTGAGTATCTATAGGCCAATACATAACCTATAGAGGCAAACCCGGGGAACTGAAACATCTAAGTACCCGGAGGAAAAGAAATCAACCGAGATTCCCCAAGTAGCGGCGAGCGAACGGGGACCAGCCCTTAAGCGATACAACTGACAGACGAACAAGCTGGGAAGCTTGACGATACAGGGTGATAGTCCCGTAGTCGAAGTCTGAGTATCGTGAAATCGAGTAGGTCGGGGCACGAGAAACCTTGACTGAACATGGGGGGACCATCCTCCAAGGCTAAATACTCCTGGCTGACCGATAGTGAACCAGTACCGTGAGGGAAAGGCGAAAAGAACCCCGGCGAGGGGAGTGAAATAGATCCTGAAACCGTATGCGTACAAGCAGTGGGAGCACCTTCGTGGTGTGACCGCGTACCTTTTGTATAATGGGTCAGCGACTTATATTCTGTGGCGAGCTTAACCGTATAGGGGAGGCGTAGCGAAAGCGAGTCTTAACTGGGCGACCAGTCGCAGGGTATAGACCCGAAACCGGGCGATCTATCCATGGCCAGGGTGAAGATTGAGTAACATCAATTGGAGGCCCGAACCCAAGTATGTTGAAAAATGCTGGGATGAGCTGTGGATCGGAGTGAAAGGCTAATCAAGCCCGGAGATAGCTGGTTCTCCTCGAAAGCTATTTAGGTAGCGCCTCACGTATCACCGCTGGGGGTAGAGCACTGTTTCGGCTAGGGGGTCATCCCGACTTACCAACCCGAGGCAAACTCCGAATACCAGTGAGTGCAGCGTGGGAGACACACAGCGGGTGCTAACGTCCGTTGTGAAAAGGGAAACAACCCAGACCGTCAGCTAAGGTCCCAAAATCCTGATTAAGTGGGAAACGATGTGGGAAGGCTCAGACAGCTAGGAGGTTGGCTTAGAAGCAGCCATCCTTTAAAGAAAGCGTAATAGCTCACTAGTCGAGTCGGCCTGCGCGGAAGATATAACGGGGCTAAATCAGGTACCGAAGCTACGGGTTCATCCTTATGGATGAGCGGTAGAGGAGCGTCGTGTAAGCCAATGAAGGTAGATTGAGAAGTCTGCTGGAGGTATCACGAGTGCGAATGCTGACATGAGTAACGATAAGGGGAGTGAAAAACTCCCCCGCCGGAAGACCAAGGTTTTCTGTTCTACGTTAATCGGAGCAGAGTGAGTCGGCCCCTAAGGCGAGGCGGAAACGCGTAGTCGATGGGAAACGGGTTAATATTCCCGTACCGGATGTGGTTGCGATGGGGGGACGAAGAAGGCTAGGTGAGCCAGGCGTTGGTTGTCCTGGTGAAAGCATGTAGGCCGAGGAATCAGGCAAATCCGGTTCCTCTGAGGTCGAGATGCGAGACGAACTGACCACGGTCAGGAAGTCATCGATGCCACGCTTCCAGGAAAAGCCTCTAAGCTTCAGATCACATGCGACCGTACCCCAAACCGACACAGGTGGTCAGGTAGAGAATACCAAGGCGCTTGAGAGAACTCGGGTGAAGGAACTAGGCAAAATGGCACCGTAACTTCGGGAGAAGGTGCACCGGTTCGAGTGA
This sequence comes from Cobetia marina, assembly GCF_001720485.1. Lineage (GTDB taxonomy): Bacteria > Pseudomonadota > Gammaproteobacteria > Pseudomonadales > Halomonadaceae > Cobetia > Cobetia marina. The sequence continues at coordinate 3,944,102 of NZ_CP017114.1, read as the reverse complement.
AGGACTTGCTCCGTAAGCTCTTACCGGTCGAAGATACCAGGTGGCTGCAACTGTTTATTAAAAACACAGCACTCTGCAAACGCGCAAGCGGACGTATAGGGTGTGACGCCTGCCCGGTGCCGGAAGGTTAATTGATGGGGTTAGGATTCGTCCGAAGCTCTTGATCGAAGCCCCGGTAAACGGCGGCCGTAACTATAACGGTCCTAAGGTAGCGAAATTCCTTGTCGGGTAAGTTCCGACCTGCACGAATGGCGTAATGATGGCCACGCTGTCTCCACCCGAGACTCAGTGAAATTGAAATCGCAGTGAAGATGCTGTGTACCCGCGGCTAGACGGAAAGACCCCGTGAACCTTTACTATAGCTTTACACTGGATGCTGATGTTGTCTGTGTAGGATAGCTGGGAGGCTTTGAAACCACGTCGCCAGATGCGGTGGAGCCAACCTTGAAATACCAGCCTGACATCATTGGCGTTCTAACTCAGGTCCGTTATCCGGATCGAGGACAGTGTATGGTGGGTAGTTTGACTGGGGCGGTCTCCTCCTAAAGAGTAACGGAGGAGCACGAAGGTACCCTCAGCACGGTTGGAAATCGTGCATTGAGTGCAAGAGCATAAGGGTGCTTGACTGCGAGACAGACACGTCGAGCAGGTACGAAAGTAGGTTCTAGTGATCCGGTGGTTCTGTATGGAAGGGCCATCGCTCAACGGATAAAAGGTACTCCGGGGATAACAGGCTGATACCGCCCAAGAGTTCACATCGACGGCGGTGTTTGGCACCTCGATGTCGGCTCATCACATCCTGGGGCTGAAGTCGGTCCCAAGGGTATGGCTGTTCGCCATTTAAAGTGGTACGCGAGCTGGGTTTAGAACGTCGTGAGACAGTTCGGTCCCTATCTGCCGTGGGCGTCGGAAGTTTGAGAAGAGCTGCTCCTAGTACGAGAGGACCGGAGTGGACGAACCTCTGGTGTTCGGGTTGTCATGCCAATGGCATTGCCCGGTAGCTACGTTCGGACGGGATAACCGCTGAAAGCATCTAAGCGGGAAGCCCCCTTCAAGATGAGACTTCCCTGAGGCCTTGCGCCTCCTGAAGGGCCCTTGAAGACTACAAGGTTGATAGGCTGGGTGTGGAAGCACAGCAATGTGTTTAGCTAACCAGTACTAATTGCCCGTGAGGCTTGACCATATAACACCCAAGGGGTTTGCTACGGTAAACGCCGGGATTGCGACAGGATCGACGACATATCGGTCAGCATGATTCATATTGCGAGTTGCGAGGCCACAAGCCTCGAGACTCAGGCATCGCAAGATGCCACCGTTTCGCCTGACGACCATAGCGAGCGTGAACCACCCGATCCCATGCCGAACTCGGAAGTGAAACCGCTTAGCGCCGATGGTAGTGTGGAGTTTCTCCATGTGAGAGTAGGTCATCGTCAGGCACTTATACTGAACCGCCCCTGCAGCCCAGCTGCAGGGGCGGTTCTCTTTGTGCGCGGAAAAAGTGGTGCTCAGGAAAAGTCGTGCTCGGAGAAGTTGCCCAGAAAGTCCTGCATGCGAAATAGCTGTGGACGAAAGAAAAGAGCGAAAGAAAAGCTCCGCGTGAGCAACGTGCATATGCCACAAGAAGGCCCCTGTCGAAATCTCGACAGGGGCCTTTTGTCTTCAGAGCCAGTGAAGTTTCAGCGCGCCATCACATCAGGGCGAGACTTCGTAGAGCTCGATGGGCGTACCGTCAGGGTCTGCCAGGAAGGTGAAGCGGGCGCCAGTGTATTCATCGACACGTATCGGCTCTGGCGTGGCGCCACGGGCGATCAGCAGCTCGACACAGGTGTCGATGTCCTCGGTTGCCAGCGCCAGGTGACGCAGCCCACAGGCTTCCGGATAGCTTGGGCGCTCAGGCGGTGACGGGAAGGAGAACAGCTCCAGCTGGATACCGCCCGGCAAGCGCAGGTCGAGCTTGTAGCTGTCGCGGGCTTCACGATAGGCCTCGTGGATCACCTGCGCATCCATGACCTCGAGATAGAAGCGCCTGGCGCGTGGGTAATCAGCGGTGATGAGTGCCACATGATGCACTCGCGTCAAAGGCAGGCGCGCTGTCGAAGTGGCACTTGATGCCATGGTGGGACGTTCCGTTGTCATATGGTTGCTCCTGCTGAGAGTCTTCGGTGGCGAATGCCCGAGTGACATCCTGATGAAAGAAGGCGCCCAGTGGGCGCCTTCTTTCATTGAACCCATCACGGGTCATGCTGTGCGCTATCTCAACGACACAGGGTTTCCAGTGCTTCGATCAGGCTGTCCATCTCGGCATCGGTGCCGATGCTGATGCGCAGATGGTCGCGTAGCGCATCGGTATTGAAGTGGCGGACCAGGATGCCCTGCTCGCGAAGGCCGATGAACAGCTTGCCGGCATCATGGGTCGGGTGAGTCGCCAGCACGAAGTTGGTCTGTGACGGCAGGATCTCGAAGCCCAGTGCAGCCATGCGATCGCGCGTCTGCTCACGGGTGGTGATGACGCGTGTGCGGCACTCATCGAAATAGGCGGGGTCACTGAGCGCGGCGACGCCGACCTGCTCGGCCAGACGATCGATGGGGTAGGAATTGAAGGAGTCCTTCACGCGCTCCAGGCCCTCGATCAGCTCCCGCGAGGCCACGGCATAGCCAAGGCGAATGCCCGCCAGGCTACGCGACTTCGAGAAAGTGCCCGACACGACCAGATTCGGATACTGATGAATCAGCGGGATGGCGCTTTCCCCCCCGAAATCCACGTAAGCCTCATCTACCAGCACCACGCTCTGCGGGTTGCGCTCCAGCAGCGCGGCAATCGCCTTGCGGCCATGGCCATGGCCTGTCGGGGCATTGGGGTTGGCGAAGATGATGCCGCCATTGTCACTGCCGAAGGCTTCGAGATCGACTTCCCAGTTGTCGGTCAGCGCGATACTGCGTGATTCGATGCCATACATGCGGCAGTAGACCGGATAGAAGCTGTAGCTGATGGAGGGCAACAGCAGCGGCTTGTCCTGACGGAAGAAGGCCTGGAAGGCCAGCGCCAGCACCTCGTCGGAGCCATTGCCGACGAAGACTTCCTCTGCGGCCACATGGAAGGTCTCGGCCAGGGCGGCGCGCAGCGAGCTGGAACTCGGGTCCGGGTAGCGACGCAGGTCAGAGGCATTGAACTCGCGCAGCGTCTGTTCCACGGCCGGGGCCGGCGGGTAGGGGTTTTCATTGGTGTTCAGCTTGATCAGCTGCTCACGCGGTTGTTCGCCGGGGACGTAGGGGGTCAGGTCGTGGACCTGTGGGCTCCAGTACTTGCTCATGATTTCTCGCCGCTGGTGACAGTGCATGACCCGTGTCATGGATAGGTTTCATGTTGCCCGCTGGATCGTCGCGGTACAAGCATCGGCAGGCTCTCGCATGAGTCGCGAGGATGCCGCGTGGCGCGACCTGGCGCATTGTTGCCATCCCAGCATTATTCTCATGCACCGCGTGCGCTTGAAGCATCGGCTGGCGCACCGCATGTCACTGGCATGCCCGCCCGGTTCGCCCGAAGCGGCGGCTGGCGAAAGATCAGAGACTCAAGGAGCACCGATGACTGCCAACACCAAGGCCCCGTACGCCGACACCCTGCTTGATCCGGTCATGCTCGGTGACCTGACCCTGCCCAATCGTATCCTGATGGCGCCACTGACCCGAGCGCGCACCCCGGACAGCATTCCTGGTGAGCTTCAGGAGGTCTACTACGGACAGCGTGCCGGCGCCGGCCTGATCATCAGCGAGGCGACCAACATCTCGCCGACCGCGCGTGGTTACGTCTACACGCCGGGTATCTGGACGGATGAGCAGGAAGCCGGCTGGAAGGGCGTCGTCGAAGCAGTGCACGCCAAGGGTGGACGCATGGCGCTTCAGCTGTGGCATGTCGGGCGTGTCTCGCACGAGATGGTGCAGCCGGATGGCCAGCCACCGGTCGCGCCCAGCGCCCTGCGTGGTGAAGGCGCCCAGTGCTTCGTTGAGTTCGAGGATGGCAGCAGTGGTCGCCACCCCACCAGCACGCCGCGTGCGCTGGAGACGGAGGAAATCCCCCAGCTGGTCGAGGACTATCGTCAGGCTGCCGTGCGCGCCAAGCGTGCCGGCTTCGACATGATCGAGGTGCATGCCGCCAACGCCTATCTGCTCAACCAGTTCATGGCGACCGGCACCAACCAGCGCACCGACCAGTACGGTGGTTCGGTCGAGAATCGTGCGCGCCTGACACTGGAAGTCGTCGATGCCGTCGCCGAGGTCTTCGGGCCGGAGCGCACCGGCATCCGTCTGACGCCCTTCATCGAGATCTTCGGTCTCACCGATGACGAGCCGGAAGAGATGGCCTTCTACATGGCAGACCAGCTCTCCAGACGTGGCATTGCCTACGTGCACGTCAACGAGCCGGACTGGGCCGGCGGCGACGTCAAGTTCACCGATGACTTCCGCCGCGCACTGCGGGAGCGCGTCAAGGGCGCGCTGATCTTCTGCGGTCATTACGACGGGGAGCGTGCGGCACGCATCATCGACGAGGGCATTGCGGATGCCGTCGCCATCGGGCGCCCCTATATCGCCAATCCGGACCTGGTCGAACGTCTGCGTCTGGATGCGCCGTTCAACGAGCAGGATCCTGATACCTTCTACGGTGGCGGTGCCGAGGGCTACACCGATTATCCCTTCCTCGACAACGGGTATGATCGCCGTGGCTGAGGCCGACATGATTTAGCGAATGGCGTTCGATAAACGCCATCGGGGGTGGCCTCACGGGGCTGATACCCGCTATTCTTGAGCGTGGAAGCTCGTGAGCGGTCCGTCTGTCGAGGCAGTCGGGCCGCTCGCCGTCGATAGCGCTGACGCTGCTATCGAATCATCGCCTTAAGGAGGATTCAATGCAGATCAGGACTCTGATGGTGGGAGCCGCGCTGATGGTCGGTCTCGCCGGGTGCGCATCAACGGCCCAGACGACGGATGGTGCCGCTGCCAATGACGCCACCGAGACAGCCAGCGAGCAGGTTGCCGTCTACAAGGGCACCCTGCCGTGTCGTCGTTGCACGGGCATTGACCTCGATGTGCGTCTCAAGGGAGCGGAAGATGCTGCCCCGGAAGCGCGTACCTTCAGTCTCGATGCCACCTATCGCGATCATCCGCAGCAGCCCGCGCCGGAGCACTACGAGGGTCAGTGGGATGTACTGTCAGGTACGGTGACCGACCCGAATGCCACCGTCTATGAGCTGACGCCGAATGGCGAGGGCCAGACCTACTACTTCCTGCGTCTGGACCCCCAGACACTGGAACTGGTCGACCCGCAGAAGCGCCGCTTCCAGAACGGCGAGACACTGCGTCTCAAGCGCGAGTGATGCCACCGCGTGTCTTGCACGCGTGAGGTGACAGCAAGGCGGCGCAAGCCGCCTTGCTTGTGTCTGGCATCCGTGTCGGACGTTCGCATCGAGCGCCCCTGCCTGGTGCCATCGGGCGATGCGGGGCATGGGTGCCATGCCGGGCGACGTGGTCTGAAATCATTACTCCCTGACAGGATGGTCTGATGGCGAAAGCAAAGAGCGCCTTCGTATGTACCGAGTGCGGTAGCGAATTCTCGAAGTGGCAGGGGCAGTGCAGCGGCTGTCGCGAGTGGAATACCCTGCAGGAGATTCGGGTCGGTGCCACGGTATTGCCGGGGGCTGCGCCGGCTGCCGGGGGCATCAGCACTGGCGGGGCGTCACGTGGTGCCACCAGCGCCAGAGGCGGCTATGCCGGCACGCTGAGTGACAACGTGACGGATCTGTCCAACGTCTCGCTGGCCGAAGTGCCGCGCTTCTCCTCGACCTTCGGTGAGTTTGATCGCGTGCTTGGCGGCGGTCTGGTGCCTGGCTCCGCCGTATTGCTCGGCGGGCATCCCGGTGCCGGCAAGTCGACGCTGCTGCTGCAGACCGCCTGCAAGCTGGCACAGCACAAGCGTTCGCTCTACGTCACCGGTGAAGAGTCGCTGTCGCAGGTGGCGATGCGTGCCCATCGACTGCAGCTCCCGACCCAGGGACTCAAGATGCTGGCCGAGACCAGTGTCGAGACGATTCTGGCCACCGCCGAGCGCGAGAAGCCGGAAGTGCTGATCATCGACTCCATCCAGACCATGCACCTGGAGGATCTGTCCTCCGCGCCGGGGGGCGTCTCGCAGGTGCGTGAGTCCGCCGCGGCGTTGACGCGTTTCGCCAAGCGGACCAACACCGTATTGCTGCTGGTCGGGCACGTGACCAAGGATGGCTCGCTGGCCGGCCCCAAGGTACTGGAGCACATGATCGATGCCTCCCTGTTGCTGGAAGGGGACGGTGATTCGCGTTTTCGCACCCTGCGCGGACAGAAGAACCGCTTCGGCGCGGTCAACGAGTTGGGCGTGTTCGCCATGGTCGAGCTTGGCCTGAAAGAGGTGAAGAACCCCAGTGCGATCTTCCTGTCACGCAGCGAGGAGCAATCCTCCGGCAGCCTGGTGATGGTGGTCTGGGAAGGGACTCGGCCGATCCTGATCGAGGTCCAGGCGTTGCTGGATGATTCGCCGCTGGGCAATCCCCGGCGCGTCGCGGTCGGTCTGGATGGCAACCGACTCTCGATGTTGCTGGCCGTGCTCAACAAGCACGGCGGCCTGTTCACCGGCGATCAGGATGTCTTCCTGAACGTGGTGGGCGGGGTCAAGGTGCTCGAGACCAGCGCCGACCTCGCGGTGCTGTGTGCGGTGGTATCCAGTCTGCAGAACCGCCCGCTGCCGCGTGAACTGGTGGTGTTCGGTGAGGTCGGCCTGTCCGGCGAGATCCGTCCGGTGCCCAGTGGGCAGGAGCGCATCGTCGAGGCCGCCAAGCATGGCTTCACGCGCGCCATCGTGCCCAAGGGCAATGCCCCCAAGAATCCGCCCAAGGGCATGACGATCGTCGCGGTCGACAAGTTGTCCCAGGCGCTGGAAGCCCTGTGATGGCTGCCGGCAGCTGCCACGCGCAAGCCTTCCAGTGACATTCCGCCTGAAACGCACAAGGCCAGCCTCGCGGCTGGCCTTGTGCATATGGGATTGCCACTGGGCGTGATGTCAGTCCTGGCTGTCAGCCTGACGGGCGGCGTGAGCGCAGGCCTTGAGGCGTGCGACCAGCTGCTCGACGCCACGCTCGCGCATCAGCGCCTCGTTGCGCGCCGGCACCTCTTCCACATCCCCCGAATAGGCATTGATCGCCGCCTCGACCGAGCTTTCCCGCAGCAGGTGCAGCATCGGGAAGGGCGAGCGGTTGGTGTAGTTCGCGGCGTCGTCTTCCTCGGTATCCTCGAAGACATAGTCCGGATGGAAGCTGGCCAGCTGATAGATGCCCTCATAACCCTGCATCTCGAGCAGTGCCTCAGCGTAATCCAGCAACTCCAGATAGGCATCGAAGTCGCGGAAGCCATCCTTGAAGATCACCAGGGTGGTTTCGGCATCGCGATTGGCATCGAGGTTGAGGAGTTCATCGCCGAGTGCCTGCAGGCAACGCTCGAGTCCCGCGCCGGGGATGACGGCGTACTGGACGCTGTTGCGCGCCACTTCACGTGCCGCGAACGGGCATAGATTGTCCGCGATGATGTGCGTCTCGACCCACTGGCGGGTGGTCTCGATGGCCTCGGCCTCACTGACCTCAAGTGCAGGCGTATAGCCGGCCGACGGGGTGGAAGAGGTGGTGTCAGCAGGCGTAGCGTCGGTGGTCATGGCGTCAGTGTCCGCAGCGGTGTCAGGAGGGTGCATTGTCACTGCTCATGCCGGCCATGGCCAGTCCGGATTGGCAGCGCGCCACGATTGTCGCCGGTATCGCTACCGGCAAAGGGAGCCCCGGGCCGGGGAGTACGGTTCGCTGACACGCTGTTTCATCAGCGTATTCAGGGATAGACTTGCCGGGGCCGGGCGTCGCCACGCCCGGCCCCGGCATCGTTTCTTCACGGAGGCGATGGCCTCTCCCGCAGCCCACGCACCTTCATGGAGGCACTTCTTGCCCGCTGACAATCCACCGCCACGCCAGCCTGCCGATGATGCCTCTGCCACGTCGAGTGCCACGGCATACCGCCTGTCACGCCTGCTGCCGTTTCTGGGCTGGATGCGCCAGCTGTCGCCGAGAGATGCGCGCGCGGACCTGATCGCCGGGCTGAGCGGTGCGGTGCTGGTACTGCCTCAGGGGGTGGCCTACGCGCTGATCGCGGGGTTGCCTCCGGCGCATGGACTCTATGCCGCCATCGTGGTCGCGATCATCGCCGGACTCTTCGGCTGCTCGCGTCATATGGTCAGCGGGCCGGCCGCCGCCATCTCGATGGTGGTCTTCGGTACCGTCTCGACCCTGGCCACCCCCGGCAGTCCGGAATACCTGCCGCTGGTGCTGGCGCTGACCTGCATGGTCGGCATCATCCAGCTCGCACTCGGGCTGCTGCGCATGGGGGCGCTGGTCAATCTGATCTCGCATACCGTGGTGATCGGCTTCACCGCCGGTGCCGGCGTATTGATCGCCACCAGTCAGCTCAAGCATCTGTTCGGTATCGCGCTGGGAGATGCCTCGAGCTTCCTCGGCACCTGGTGGGCGTTGCTTGGGCACCTGGAAGACACCTCGTGGGCGACCCTGATCACCGGCCTCAGTACGCTCGCCAGTGCCTTGCTGGTACGGCGGGTGAATCGCAGACTGCCGTGGATGCTGGTCGCGATGGCCGTCGGTTGCGGGGTTGCGGCATTGCTGGGTGGCAGCGAGGCAGGCATCCCGATGGTGGGGGCCCTCTCCGGCAGCCTGCCGCCGTTTTCTCTGCCGCCACTGGGGTTTGACACCCTGCGCTCGCTGGGCGGTGCGGCCGTTGCGCTGGCGGTTCTCGGCCTGATCGAGGCGGTCTCCATCGCCCGCGCCATCGGGGTACGCTCGCATCAGCGCATCGATGGCAATCAGGAGTTCATCGGCCAGGGGCTGTCGAATCTGGTCGGCAGCTTCTTCTCGTGCTTCGCCGGCTCCGGCTCCTTCACCCGTTCAGGGGCCAATTACGATGCCGGCGCCCGCACGCCGCTGTCGGTGATGATCGCGGCCCTGATCGTGCTGGCGGTGCTGTTGCTGGTGCCGAATGTCACGGCCTGGCTGCCATTGCCCGCCATGGCGGGCCTGATCATGGTGATCGCCGCCAACCTGATCGAATTCAGTCATATCCGTCAGATTCTCACCGTCAGCCGCGAGGAAGCGGTGGTGCTGGTGATCACCTTCCTCGCCACGCTGCTGCTGCCGCTTGAGTTCGCCATCTTCGCCGGCGTGCTGGTGTCGCTGGTGCTGTATCTGAATCGCACCTCGCGTCCACGTCTGGTGGAAATGGCACCGGACTCCGAACACCCGGAGCTGGGCGTGCGCAATGCCGAGCGCTACCAGCTGACCCAATGCCGTGAGGTCGTCATCCTGCGAGTGGATGGCTCGCTGTTCTTCGGCGCGGTGGACCACGTCCAGCGCAAGCTGGCGCGCTATACCGGCAAGCACGTCATCCTGCTCGGCACCGGCTGCAATTTCATCGACATCGCGGGGGCCGAGATGCTCGAGATCGAGCAGCGCCGCCTACAGGATGCCGGCGGCAGCCTGAGCATGTGCGGCTTCCGACGCTACGCGCTGGAAGTGATGGAGCGCGGAGGCTTCCTTGAGCGCATGGGGGATGAGCACTACTTTCATACTGCCGAGGCGGCCATTGCCGCCCTGCGCGAGGCAGTGTCCGAGGCGCATCGGCCACACGACGGTGAGCCGGCCGCATGTGCGTCCTGCCCGCTGTTCGGCCCTGACAGCATCGGCCCGAGCCAGGGCATTCGCCTGACGCCGCCGCTGGCCTGAGCGGGTGGTGCGGCAGCTGACAGGGCGAGAGTTGGCGGCACGCGAGACGGCAAGGCTGGGGGCCATGTCGTGCATGCGATAGAATGCCAGCCATCGATGTGCCGGGTGCGAGTCGCCGGCCATTGCCTCATTTTAGTTTTCCAGTCGAGAGATGCCCATGAGTTTGCCCACCGTGGCGGCCAGCTGCGATCTGATTCGCGATGGCCGCCCGCTGATCGATGTGCGTGCACCGATCGAATTTGCGGCCGGCTCCCTGCCGGGGGCCGTCAACCTTCCGCTGATGGATGACGAGGAACGTCACCGGGTCGGTCTGCAGTACAAGCAGGTCGGCCCGGAGTCGGCGGTGCATCTGGGTCATCAGCTGGTCAGTGGCGGGATCAAGCGCGCCAGGATTCGTGCCTGGGTCGAGCACGTCGAGCGCCATCCCGAGGCGGTTCTCTACTGCTTCCGGGGCGGCATGCGCTCTCAGCTCAGCCAGCAATGGTTGAAGGAGGCAGGCATCGAGCGCCCGCGGATCGCCGGGGGCTGGAAGGCCATGCGTCAGCAGCTTTGCCAGCATATCGATGAGCGCGTCGAGCAGGCCCCGATGCTGCTGATCGGGGGCCTGACCGGCTGCGCCAAGACCGAGCTGATCCATGCGCTCGACAATGGCATCGACCTGGAAGGCTGCGCGCGCCACAAGGGCTCGGCCTTCGGCCGTCACCCCTTCCCGGCACCGAGCCAGATCGACTTCGAGCATCGCATCAGCGCCGAGATGCTGTCACTGGCCGCGGACGCGCCCACCGTCATGGAAGATGAGTCGCGCTTCATCGGCAGCGTCAACATTCCGCTGCAGGCATGGCGCGCGATGGAGGCTGCCCCGCTGGTGAGAGTCGAGATGCCACTGGACTGGCGACTGGTGCAGATTCAGAAGGACTACATCGAAGGGCTGTGGGCCACCTACAGCGGACACTATGGTGACTTCCTCGGCTGGGCACTGCTGCAGCGTCAGCTGCGTCAGGCGTTGCTGCGTCTGCGCAAGCGGTTGGGCAGTGCACGTCTGGCGCGCCTGATTCGCATGCAGGACATCGCCTTCCGTGAACACAAGCGCGGCAATCCCACTGCCCATGAGGGCTGGCTGGCCCCGCTGCTCAGCGAATACTACGACCCCATGTACCGTTATCAGCTCGAGAAGCACGAGCGTACCTTCCTGCATGTCGGCGACTGGGACAACACGCTCGCCTTCGTGCGTGACTGGAGCGCCACGCATCGCTGGCAGCGCTGAGTCGTCGTAGGGCCCCAGCGCCGCCCGGGAGCGCCTCAGGCGTCGAGCCAGTCCACCAGCAGGCGGTCCAGCAGGGCGGCCTGCCGATCAAAGCGCTTTGGGTCTTCCAGCAGTGCGTCTTCTGACTGCACTCCGCGACCCTCATTCGGGGCGGGGTGATGCCGGAGACGGTCACGCGTTGCGCCGGCATCCAGATGGGGATGGAAGTTGAGCGCCAGCACCCGGCCAGCATCCCAGCTGAATCCGGCGATCGGGGTATGCTCACCGCTGGCCAGCAGCTCGCAATCCTCCGGCAGGCCACAGATCTCCTCATGCCACAGCAGCGTCTCGAATTCGGCGGGCAGTCCCACGGGACACTCGTCACTGCGCGTGAGCGTGGCCCAGCGACGCTGCGGCACCACGGCCGGAGACACGATGGCGCCGAGTTGTTCGGCGATGAGGCGCGCGCCCAGCCCGATGCCCAGTACGGGGCGGTTGCTGTTGAGCGCGCGGCGAATCAGCTTGCGCTGCAGGCGCAGTGGCTGTGATTGGGTGCTCTCGGCACCTGACAATGGCTGAGGGCCATCCAGGATCACCAGCGCCTGGAAATCGTCGATGCCGGGGAGCGTCTCGCCATCCAGCGGGAAGCTGGTGTTGTAGCTGTGGCCCATGCCGACAAGCCAGTCGCTCAGGCGTACAGAGTCCTGCCAGCCTTGTGATCGTGGCAGGGCATCAGTCGCTGAGTGAGGCGCTGCGTCGGGGATAAGGCCTTGATGTATGAAGTAAAGGTGCATGGCGTCATCATGCGTCAGCCATCTGGCAGCGTAAAGACCCGAGGTCTGCGCTCGTGTGCCCCTGATGCCCGCCATTGCGCAGCGCGCAGGTGGAGGTATCGTGCTGGATGAGCTTGATCACAAACAGGGGAGAGCGTGATGCGTGCTGAACTGCTCGAGCAGATATACACCGTGGTGGCGCAGATTCCGGCGGGGCGAATCACGACCTACGGGCGAATCGCCAGCATGACCGATGGTGCCACCGCACGCATGGTCGGCTCGGCCATGCGCCATCTGCCGGATGGCCATCAATTGCCCTGGCATCGGGTGATCAATGCCTCGCTCAAGGTCACCGACCACGGTGGCGCGGTGCGTCAGCGCGAGAAACTGCGCAGCGAAGGCGTGCTGTTCGATGGTGTCGGTCGCGTGCCCAGAGAATGTCTGTGGCCGTGAATCTCGCCGCGGCAAAGTCTCGTTCGTCAGACTGCCTGAGTGCGCTACCCTAACGCATGTCCCATGCCATCTGTGGCGGGCTGTCGGCTGGCGGATTTTTCCTCCCGACATGTGCCCCGCCTCTTTGAAAAGTGAAGTGAGAAGAGAGCCGTCATGACTCAGCCTGTTCCTGGTTTCCGCGCGCGTCTGGAAGCGCTGGCCCCCGTTCGCCGTACCGCCTTCATGGCAACGCTGACCGAGCGACTCCTGCCCAATGCCGGCTTCTACGCCGAGGCCAATGGCACCGCCAGCGCGCTGGAGACCACGCGCGAGTTGCGCAAGCTGCTGGACCTCGTCTGGGAGCAGCTGCGCGTTCGCGATGCCAAGATCGATTTCTCGCTGCAGGCCGAGAAGGTCACGGCCTTCGAGCCCGACGAGCATGACGACAGCTTCGGTGCGCGCCGTGCACTGGAAGCCGTCATGGCGCTGACCGCCTGCATCGATGTGCTGATCAGTGAGGAGCCGGAAGCCGCGCTCAAGGTCAGTCGCCTGTCCGCCGATGGCGTTCGCGCGCTGATCGACCTGCAGGCCGGTGAGGGCATCGAGCAGGAAGCGCTGGAAGCCATGATTCGCGAACATCCGCTGATGGTCGATGAGCGCGACTTCCAGGACGCCGTGCTGGAGAGTGTCGAGGCTCCGCGTCTTGAGCGTGATGACTGGCGAGCGCTCAAGCGGCTGGGGCGTAACGAGGATGTCAGCAATCTGGGGCTATCCTTGCAGGAATGAGCCCCCGGAAGACCGGGTGAGCGAGCCTGCCCGGCTGACACTGGCAGCCAGGCCATTCCCTTGGAGAGACAGATGGGCAAGACGAGTCAGATGCTTTCCCGCACAGGCGTTGATCCCTTGAATGGCCTGATCCTCGCGCATCTCGAGTCAATGCAGCAGCATCTGGCGCAGGCGACGCTCACCGCGCAGGAGGTCCATGCGCTGCGCGTCGACTGCAAGCAGCTGCGGGGCTGGTGGCAACTGCGACGTGAGTCACTGGGCAAGGCGGCGGTGAGTGAGCATCAGGCGCGTCCGCGCGCCATCGCCAGGGCATTGGCCGGCCCGCGTGAGGCGCGCATGCTGCGCAAGACCCATGCGCGCGCCTATGCCTGGGTGGATGAGCGTAGCCAGCGTCTGCTGGATGCGCTGCGTCCGGGGCTGACCAGTGCCGCATTGAGCGAGTCGGTGGCGGAGCTGGATCACGCACCTCTGAAGCGGCTGCTGAGCGACGAGATGGCCGCCTGGCAGGCCGCTCCGCTGACGGGGGAGGAGCTCACGGCCGGATTGGAATTCAGTCGTCACCGCCTCCACAAGCTGGCGGCGCGGGTGATCAGCGAGCGGGAGATCGAGACGTCCCACCGGCTGCGCAAGTGGATCAAGTACCGCAGGTTCCAGCTGGCACTGGCGCATGCGGCGCTGGGGGAGACGGCAGGGCGTGAACTCGAGTCACCGAGTCGTGGGCGTCGTCGTGAGCCGGAATTGCTCGACAAGGCAGCATCCCGTCTGGGCAATCAGCATGACCTTGCCGAGCTGGCGCTGTGGGTCGGCGAGCGGGTGATGCTGCCCGCCGCCGAGAAGCATCTGGTGGCCGATATTCTGCGACTTGCCGACCAGCGACTCGAGCAGGCGCTCACGCCACTGGCGAAGCTGGGCTACGCCTGAGCGCTGTCGTCGCCTGACCTGCGGGTAATGTCTCTGAAGACACGAACGCCGCCATTCCCTGAGGAGTGGCGGCGTTCGTGTATCTGCCTGACGCGAAGGCGATCGCTCAGAGGCGCATCTCGATGCCGCGCTCGGCCATGTAGGCCTTGGCTTGCGGGATGGTGTACTCGGCGAAGTGGAAGATGCTGGCGGCCAGCACCGCATCCGCCCCGCCCTCGAGCACGCCGTCCACCAGATGGTCGAGAGTGCCGACCCCACCGGAGGCGATGACCGGCACGCTGACGGCGTCGGAGATGGCGCGTGTCACGCCGAGATCGAAGCCGGCCTTGGTGCCATCGCGGTCCATGCTGGTCAGCAGCAATTCACCGGCGCCCAGCTCGACCATCTTCTTCGCCCACTCGACAGCGTCGAGCCCGGTTGGCTTGCGCCCACCGTGGGTGAAGATTTCCCAGCGCGGTGTCTCGCCCTCTTCGCTGACGCGCTTGGCGTCGATGGCGACCACGATGCACTGGCTGCCGAAGCGGTCCGCCGCTTCACGCACGAAGTCCGGGTTGAACACGGCGGCGGTATTGATCGAGACCTTGTCCGCGCCGGCATTCAGCATGGTGCGGATGTCCTCGCAGGTGCGGATGCCACCACCGACCGTCAGCGGGATGAACACCTCACCGGCGATGCGCGACACCATGTCGACCGTGGTGCCACGGTTGTCGACGCTGGCGGTGATGTCGAGGAAGGTGATCTCGTCGGCGCCTTGCTCGTTGTAGCGCTTGGCGACCTCGACCGGATCACCGGCATCGCGGATACCGACGAAGTTGACGCCCTTGACGACGCGACCGGCGTCGACGTCCAGACACGGGATGATGCGTTTGGCGAGTGCCATGATCGCTCCCCTCAGGCCGTGCGGCCGGTGATGGCGTCGGACAGCGCCTGTGCTTCGGCGATATCCAGGCTGCCTTCATAGATGGCGCGACCGGTGATGGCGCCGAGGATGCCCTGATCGGCCACTTCAGCCAGGCCACGGATGTCATCCAGATTGGTCACGCCGCCGGAGGCGATCACCGGGATGCCGCCTTCGCGGGCCAGTGCCACGGTGGCCTCGATGTTGACGCCCTGCATCATGCCGTCGCGGGCGATGTCGGTGTAGACGATGGAGGACACGCCGTCATTGGCGAAACGCTTGGCAAGCTCGGTCGCCTTGATGGTGGAAACCTCGGCCCAGCCATCGGTGGCCACGAAGCCGTCACGCGCATCGAGACCGACGATGATGCGGCCCGGGAAGGCGCGGCACATCTCGGCGACGAAGGCCGGTTCCTTCACGGCCTTGGTGCCGATGATGACCTGACCGACGCCGGCCTCCAGATAGTGCTCGATGGTCGCGGCATCCCGGATGCCACCGCCGATCTGGATCGGCAGCTCCGGGTAGGCGCGGGCGATGCGTGTCACCGCGTCACCATTGACCGGCTTGCCTTCGAAGGCACCGTTGAGATCGACCAGATGCAGGCGGCGACCACCGGCCTCGACCCAGCGCGCGGCCATGGCCAGCGGGTCATCGCCGTAGTTGGTGGAGTCTTCCATGCGGCCTTGCTTCAGGCGTACGCACTGACCGTCCTTGAGATCGATCGCGGGGATTACCAGCATGTCGGGTGTCCTCTCGGCGTGTCTTGGCACGCCTGAATTGTCGTCGGTATATCGAAGGCGGATGAATCGGTGCCCGACTCGCAAGGCAGGCACCGACGGTCACGCAGGTGAGCCCTCAGGGCTGCCAGCGGACGAAATTCTCGAGCAGCTTGAGGCCGGCGGCCGCACTCTTCTCCGGGTGGAACTGCACCGCGAACAGGCTGCCCTCACCGATGGCGACGTGCGCCTCGGCACCGGCGTAATGCGTGGCGCCGAAGACCTGTGAGCGCTCGGCAGCCGAGACATAGAAGCTGTGCACGAAGTAGAAGCGCGAGTTGTCCTCGATGCCTTCCCACAGCGCATGGCCCTGGGTATGGGCGACGTGGTTCCAGCCCATGTGCGGCACCTTGAGGCGCTGGCCGTGCTCGTCCAGCTGCTTGTCATCAAAGCGCTTCACGTCGCCCTTGAAGTAGGCGAGGCAATCGATGCCACCGTTCTCCTCACTGCGCTCCATCAGCATCTGCTGACCGACACACACGCCCAGCAGCGGCTTGCTGTGGTTGCTCAGCAGTTCGCCGACCAGCCCGCGCAGTTCGGCGCGCTCAAGCTCGCCCATGCAATCGCGGATGGCGCCCTGACCGGGCAGCACCACGCGGGTCGCACCACGGATGGCGCGCGGGTCACTGGTGATCACGACATTCTCGTCAGCCACATGCTCAAGTGCCTTGGCGACGGAGTGCAGGTTGCCCATGCCATAGTCGATGACGGCAATCGTCATGTCTTTCTCCCGCAGGCCGGAGGGGACTCCGGCATTGGATGTTCATGCAGAGGAAGTGCCACCCGGTGCCCGGCAAGCGGCAATGGCTGGCGACACATCCTCTGGCCGCGCGTCACGACGCTTACAGCGAGCCCTTGGTGGAGGCGATGCGGCCTCCCATGCGCTCGTCCTCTTCCACCGCCATGCGCACGGCACGGCCGAAGGCCTTGAAGATGGTCTCCGCCTGGTGGTGGGCATTGAAGCCCTTGAGGTTGTCGATGTGCAGCGTGGCGCCGGCATGGTTGACGAAGCCCTGGAAGAATTCCCAGAACAGCTGCGTATCGAAACGCCCGATGTTGCCGCGCGTGAACTCGCACTGCATGAACAGGCCCGGGCGACCGGAGAAGTCGATCACCACGCGTGACAGGGCTTCGTCCAGCGGCACGTAGGCATGGCCGTAGCGGCGGATGCCGGCCTTGTTGCCGAGCGCCTGCGCGAAGGCCTGGCCGAGAGTGATGCCGATGTCCTCGACGGTGTGGTGGTCGTCGATGTGCAGATCACCGTCGCAGTCGACGTCGATGTCGATCACGCCGTGACGGGCGATCTGGTCCATCATGTGTTCGAGGAAGGGCACGCCGGTGTTGGCGCTCAGCTTGCCTTCGCCGTCCAGATTGATGCGAACCCGAATCTTGGTTTCCGAGGTGTTGCGATGAACCTCGGCGATACGCTCTGCCATGATGTCTCTCCAGCGGTCGGTGACCTCACCGCGGCTTCGGGGCTGATGAGGTCTGGCGCAGTCTGGGGCCTGGGTGTGAGAGGCGTATGTCCAGTCCGGCCGGGAAGTGCGCATCATGTGGTTGTTGTCATGTGATGTCGCAAGTGAAAGCGTGATCCAGTGACGTTGTCGAGGTTGCGGGTCACTGATCGATGGCAGACGCGTCGTCCTTGCCTGCCCAGCCAGTCATTATAGAGAAAGGACAACGGCATCCGCTACAATGGCGGGCATTCATATCGCGGGCGAGGATCTCACCATGCCGGTCACTCTTCAGATGATCGATCACGCACGCTGGCAGGCCGATGAGCAAGTGCGCATCGACCTGTCACGCATCTATCACGAAGCCCCCGGTGAACGCCTGCCACTCGCGCCGGATGAGTTCATTCAGGCCAGCCTGGAGACCGGTCATCGCTTCTGCACCGCCTTCTTCAATGATCGCCATATCGGCGCCCTGCTGTGCGAGGACGATGGAAGGGCATGGCGCATCCGTCATTGCTGCGTGCGCAAGAGTACCCGGCGACGCGGGGTGGGAACGCGCCTGATGGCATTGATGTCGCTGGAAGCGGCGGCGCGTGAGCGCCTGCTGGTCGTGCCGGATCAAGGATTGACGCTGGCTGACGAGCTTCTGCTGTCGCGGCTCGGTTACGTGAAGGATGCCGAGCAGCAAGGCTTCGTGCTGGCCCAGACAGATAGCGAAAGCTGACGGCTGGACAGGCGTGACAGGAACTGATGACGCCGGGGCCTGTCCACCGCAGGTGAACGTTGACGCTGGCGTCTGGCATCGGGCGCACGTTCGCGCCCTCAGGTGCGACAATCGGGATCATTCACACGTGCCGGGCAATGCCTTCAGGAGCGAAGGCAGCCCGGACATCTCATCGTGTCAAAGGGAGGACGCAGATGAAAGCACTGTTCAGGGCCTTGCTGGCCATCGTCGGAGTACTGGCGCTGGTCGTGGTGGCGGGGGTGATCTATGTCACCACCTTCCTCGACCCGAATGATCTCAAGCCGCGTCTGGTCAAGGCGGTCAAGGACCAGGCGGGGCTGGAGCTGGCCCTGAACGGTCCGCTGGACTGGTCGTTCTACCCGCGTCTGGGCGTCAGTGTCGAGGACGCCCAGACCTGGCTGCCGGAGCAGGCTCACGACCAGACACCCTTCGCCTCCTTCAAGCGTGCCGAGGTCGGGGTGTCCTTCGCGCCCTTGCTAAGCGGTGAGGTGGAGGTCGAGGGCGTGTTCCTCGATGGCCTGAAACTGGACCTCAAGCGAGACGCTGACGGGCGAGGCAACTGGGAGAGTCTGTTGCAGCATGCTGCCGATGCCGCCGAGAGCGGTGCGGCGGACAAGGCCCTGCCTCCCGCCAAGAGTGCCGGTGTCGCCATGGCCGATGAGACGCAGGGAGATGCCGGTGTCAGCGATGGCGCTGAAGGCATGGCCGTCAATCTCGATATCGCCTCGATTCAGGTCACCAATGGGCAGATCACCTACCAGGATGCTGCCAGCGGTCTCGACATGACGCTCAATGAGCTGGCGTTGAGCTCCAGCAACGTCAGCCCGACCAAGGCGTTCCCGGTGGAGCTGTCCTTCGTGGCGGAGGGGCGTGAGCCTGAGCTGCGCAGCACCATCAATCTGGACGGCAAGGTGGCGCTGGACCTTCAGAACGGTCGCCATGTCCTGACCGGCATCAGCCTGGATACCGCCACCAGCATGCCGTCGCTGAGCGAGCAGTCCCAGCAGCTGGCGCTGGAGATCGATACCCTGACACTGGATACCGAGCAGCAGCGCTATCGCATCGAGGGTGGGGAGCTGGATGCCTCGCTCAACGAACCGTCGCTGGGAGAGAAGGCGCTGCCGGTGAAGGCGACCTTCGGGGCGGAAGCGGATCTTGCCGAAGGCACCGCGACGCTCTCCGATCTGCTGCTGACCTCGGGCAGTGACCTGCGTCTGAGCGGGGCGCTCAAGGCCAGTGACATCACGGGCGAGGCGCTGAGCTACAGCGGGCAGTTCAAGCTGGCCCCGCTGTCGCCCAAGGCGTGGATGACGCGGGTCGGCATGCAGGCACCGCAGACGGCACGCGGTGATGCACTGACCTCGCTGGCATTCTCCAGCCCGCTCAAGGGCGATCTGTCACAGGTACAGCTGACCAACCTGGTGATGGCACTGGATGACACCACCATCAACGGACGTCTCGGCTCCTCCTTCGATGCCTCGCAGATCACCTTTGATCTGGATGTCGATGCGCTGAATCTGGACGACTACCTCCCGCCGCAGACCAGCGAGAAGACCGCGAGTCTCGGTACGGGGGTGACGGCAGGACTGGTGGCGCCGGCCTACGCGGCTGACGGCGATGCAGAGGTGTTGCCGGTGGAGCTGCTCAGAACTCTCGGGCTCAAGGGCCAGCTGGACATCGCGAACCTCACGGCATCCGGGCTCGAGATGCGCAAGGTGTCCGCCAAGCTGTCCGGTCAGCCGGGACTGCAGCAGCTCGATAGCCTGACGGCCAGTCTGTACGGCGGTAGCCTGGCAGCCAGTGCCCGCATCGACAGTCGCAAGACACCGCTGACCATGAGCTTCGGCGAGAAGTTGACCAATCTGGATATCGCGCCATTCCTCAAGGCGCTGGCGCCTGAGCAGGATGACATCCTGCGTGGCCGTCTGACGCTCAATGGCGATTACACCACCAGCACCAATCAACTCGACAGCATGAAGCGCAACCTGAATGGTTCGGGTGACTTCGAGATTCGCAATGGCGAGATACTCGACGTCAATGTGTCCGAGAAGATGTGCACCACGGTGGCGACGCTGAGTGGCAAGACGTCCTCGCGTGACTGGGCGGCGAATACCCCGCTGGAACGCGCACAGGGCAGCTTCAAGGTCACCAATGGCGTGATCAGCAATCAGGATCTGGCACTGGCGATCCCGGGTATCGCGCTGGATGGCAAGGGGCAGCTCAACCTGCCGACCGAAGCCTTTGACTACAACGTGGCGGCGCGCTTCATTGAAGGAACGGATGACGCTGCCTGTGAGGTCAATCCGCGTCTGGTCAAGCTGCGCTTCCCGGTGCAGTGTCAGGGCAACCTGAGCGGTGAGCCGGGCGAATGGTGCGGCTTCGACCAGAAGGGTTTCCAGACGGCCGCCGCGGAACTGGCCAAGGATGAAGCCAAGCGCAAGGCGGGCGAGAAGGTCAGCGAGAAGCTGGATGAGAAGCTCGATGAAGACACGCGCAAGAAGATCGATGACAAGCTGGGCGAAGGCGCCAGCGACAAGCTGAAGGGCGCGATTCAGGGGCTGTTCAACTGATTCACGCGCTCCTTGCACAGCAAGACCGGCACGCCAGTCCCTCGGGGCTGGCGTGCTGCCGTTGGAGCCCAGACCATGGCGCGCCATGGTACGAGTCACGAGTAGAGGAAGTCTTGATGGCGGTACCTGACACTGCGGCCACGCCTGACGTGGCAGCGTCTGATACCCACGCCCCGCCAGGCGTGGCAAGCATTGCGATGAGCCCGGAGGAATTCCAGGCCCGCGTGTTCGACTGGTTCGATGAGCATGGCCGCAAGCACCTGCCCTGGCAGGAGAACACCACCCCGTATCGTGTATGGGTCTCGGAGATCATGCTCCAGCAGACCCAGGTCACGACGGTGTTGCCCTATTACGCGCGCTTCATGGAATGCTTCCCGGATGTCGCGGCGCTGGCGGCGGCGGAGATCGATGAGGTGCTGCACCTGTGGACGGGGCTTGGCTACTACGCCCGGGCGCGCAATCTGCACAAGGCCGCTCAACAGGTGGTCGCTGAGCATGGCGGCGCCTTCCCGGTCGAGAGTGTCGAGGCACTGTCGGCCTTGCCAGGTATCGGGCGTTCGACCGCCGGGGCGATCATCAGCATCAGCACCGGACAACGGGCGCCGATTCTCGATGGCAACGTCAAGCGCGTGCTGGCTCGCCTGCATGCCGTGGAAGGCTGGCCGGGTCGGCCGGCCGTGGAGCGCAAGCTGTGGACGCTGGCGGAGCGCTATACCCCGCAGGTGCGGCTGGCGGACTGGACCCAGGCGATGATGGATCTCGGGGCCACCCTGTGCACGCGCGGCAGCAAGCCGGATTGTACGCGCTGTCCCTTCGAGGAAGTCTGTGTGGCGCATGCACGCGGCGAGGAAAAGCGCTTCCCCGAGAGCAAGCCCAAGAAGGCTATTCCGACACGTCAGACGCTGATGCTGCTGGTCAGTGACGAGACGGGCCGGATTCTGCTCGAACGACGCCCACCGACGGGCATCTGGGGCGGCCTGTGGGCGCCGCCGCTGGTCGAGGACCGCGAGGCCGCGCGGGAGTGGGTCGCCCGTGAAGCGCGAGGCGCGCATCTGGAGGCGCCGCTGGACAGTTTCGAGCATGTCTTCAGCCACTTCCGGCTGACCATCACGCCGCAGCCGGTTCAGCTGGGAGCGGCGGAACTGACGCCGTCGGCGGAGGATGGCGTCAACGAACACGGAGCAGACCGTCGTTTCGTCGACCCCGCCGCGCCGGATGCCGTGGGCCTGCCGGCACCGGTCAAGGCGCTGCTGGCACGCTGCACGGATGATCTGTTCGGGCTGTGAGCGAGTCGCTCTCATCGACAGGCCTCGGACGCCTGGGGGAAACCCGCTCAAGCGTGCGAGAATGAGGCAATCGATTGAGCGTCTGGCGAAGGCTCGGCGCTCAACCGCACTGACATCCAGTTCTCTTACGGAGTTACCCATGCGCACCGTACATTGCCGCAAGTATGACCAGGACCTGCCGGGTCTCGACTTTCCGCCGCTGCCGGGCGAGAAGGGCCAGGATATCTGGGCCAACGTCTCGAAGCAGGCATGGGAAGAATGGCAGGCGCTGCAGACACGCCTGATCAACGAGAAGCACCTCAACATGATGGATGCCGACAGCCGTCGCTATCTGATGGAGCAGATGGAGCGTTTCTTCCGCAACGAAGAGACCGATCAGGCCGAAGGTTTCGTCCCGACTGACGCCGCCGCCAAGGGCGAAGCGCAGGGCGGACAGGGCTACGAAGTCTGACGAGACGGCGAGGGCGATGGAAGACGAATAACGACGCCAAATTCTTGATAAGCAAGGGTTGACGTCGGGAAAGGTTTTCTATTTAATACGTCCTCGTTGGCAAGGGCCAGATAGCTCAGTTGGTAGAGCAGGGGATTGAAAATCCCCGTGTCGGCGGTTCGATTCCGTCTCTGGCCACCAAGTGTTGGGGTATAGCCAAGTGGTAAGGCACCGGTTTTTGGTATCGGCATTCCCAGGTTCGAGTCCTGGTACCCCAGCCAGCTGACATGCAGTAACGTAGTAAGAAGACTCATATCATGAGTTCTTTGTGCCGGCTTAGCTCAGTTGGTAGAGCAACTGACTTGTAATCAGTAGGTCGAGGGTTCGACTCCTTTAGCCGGCACCATCTTCAGGCTTCTGTAGATGAACGAAGAACGCAGGATATCGAAGTCGCCCAGGCGGCTTTTTTTGTGTCTTCCGGTCGGCCAGATAGCTCAGTTGGTAGAGCAGGGGATTGAAAATCCCCGTGTCGGCGGTTCGATTCCGTCTCTGGCCACCAAATTGGGGTATAGCCAAGTGGTAAGGCACCGGTTTTTGGTATCGGCATTCCCAGGTTCGAGTCCTGGTACCCCAGCCAATTCTGGCTAGCAGATGAAGTCGCAGGATGAATTCGGCAGCCAACAGAAAAGCCACCCTCCGGGGTGGCTTTTTTGCGTCTGGCGTCTGCTCGCCTTGCGTCTTTCGGCGCTCAATGCGCGGCGGATGAGCCGGGGTGATGGGCCTGCCAGCTGAGGCGTTTGCGATAGATGGTCGATGGGGCGATTTCCAGAATGGCAGCGGCACGCGGAATGCTGCCATCGCATGCCGCTATCACCGTCTCGATGGCATCCCGCTCCACCATCCACAGCGGGCGCTGCCAGAGGCCCTGGTTCTCGGCGCCGGGTGGTGCGTGCTCGAGTCTCTCGTGTGAGCCGCCGTGTGCTGGCAGGTCCAGCATGGCGGCCGTGAGACTCTCGCCCTCGTGGAGGATGATGGCGCGGCGCAGGGTGTTTTCCAGCTCGCGCACGTTGCCCGGCCAATCGTGGGCCAGCAGCGCCTGCTCCGCGCAGGCGCTCAGGCTGGTGAAATGCTTGCCTTCGTGGCTGGCCATGCGACTCAGCAAGCCGTTGGCGATCTCGAGAATGTCACTTCCGCGCTCGCGCAGGGGCGGCACCTTGAGCGGGATGACGTGCAGGCGGTAGAAGAGGTCTTCGCGGAAGCGATGGGTCTCCACCAGCTGACGCGGGTCCTGATGCGTGGCGCAGACGATACGGCAGTTGACCTCGACCGTGCGTGTCGCGCCCACGGGCATCACCTGGCCGGTCTGCAGAAAGCGCAACAGCTTGCTCTGCAGTGGCAAGGGCAGTTCGGCGATCTCATCCAGGAACAGCGTCCCGCCATCCGCTGCCACGGCCAGGCCCTGCTGGGCACTGACGGCACCGGTAAAGGCGCCACGCACATGCCCAAACAGCTGTGATTCCAATAGCTCCGCCGGGATGGCAGCACAGTTGACGGCGATGAAAGGGCCTTCGCGTACCGGGCTGTGGCGGTGGATGGCAGTGGCGCATAGCTCCTTGCCGCTGCCGCTTTCGCCGGTGATGAAGATGGGGGCGTCCGAATGGGCGACCTGTATGAGGGTGCGATAGAGGGTCTGCATGGACGATGAGCCTCCGATGAACCCCTCAAAACCGTTAGGCCGGCCTGTCGGTAGAGACTTCACCCGTGCGGGGGAGTCGACAGTCAGATTCAACGCAGTGGTGATCGGCGTAGCCTGATGGTGAGCCTTCAGTGCGGTCATGAGTGATGTTCCCTTGCTGCTGGACCCCTGTCAGCAGCTCGTAGAGCATCGCTGCAGGAGCATAATTGTCGGGCTGCTTCTGGTGACAGCCTCTCGGAAGGACACACGCTCCCCAAGCGTTGAGTCTTCGTCATGCGGGTTGTTGCGCGTCCTTTTCCAAGCTTACTCAAACGTGAGAGATGATCATGGCGGCTTTTAGTGGGTTTTTTCCGCTGCGCGCGAGGGTCAGATATCTCATCCCACCCGTTGGCATGATGACCAACTCTCTCCTCACGTTTGACACGTGAGTCTGATGTTCTCAAGTGCCCTGCCTGGGCCGTCACGCCTTGCCCGGGCGGGGCATCATGGGGCTTCGTCCTCTTCATCATCCGCATTGTTGTGGGTGATGGTGAAATCCGTTGACGACGTCTGCGAGCTGCCATCGGCGGACTGGTCCGCCGTGCTGTCGATGGTGCCGGTAGAGCCGTCACTCAGGGTCTGTTCAATCTGCTGCCAGTTGCCGATCGAGGTACTGCTGCCGGTATTGAGCGTGTATGCGCCGATATTGGTCTCGGACCCTTCCCCCAGGCTGCCGGCCTTCTTGCTCTCGTAGAGGATCAGCGCGGTTTCTGCACTGCGCGCCGGGAAGTCGTAAGGGAAGGGGCCCATCAACGAGTTGGCGCTGGCGCTACCGGCCAGCAGGAACCCCGCGCCCACGACTCCCAGGCTGATACGTGTGAAAGCATTCATGTCTTGCTCCTTTCGGTCTGTGAAAGATGCAGTGTCTGATGCGTGAGACGTCTGATGTCAGCAGGTGCTGAAACACACGCGGGTTGCCCCGCGTGTGTTGATCAGGCTGTCGCTGGATTATTGCGGGCCGACATTGATGGAGACGTTGTTGCCCACTGAGGTCGCAGCATTGTTGATGACCGGGCCCTCGAAGCTGCCCACTGGAGGCAAGCCGAGCATGACATTGGTCACTGAAGCCGTGGAGGTCACATCGGCAAGGCTGAACTGGGTGTTGTCGGCAATCAGCGCGGTATCAAGACCAGTTGTGTCCTGGGTGACCGACAGGTTGTTGCCTACCGAGGTCGCGGCATTATCCACACTCAGGTTGAGGATGTTGTCCACAGTGGCCACTGAGTCGATGTTCGCTTTCTGGAAATAGCCCCCTGCCAGGAATTGCTCGTTATGCAGATTGACCATGGCATCGCTCTCGATGGAGGCATTGTTGCCGACTGAGGTCGCCGCATTTTCCAGGCTTTCCAGACGTGTGATATCAGCATTCACGACGGGGTCGGTGGTGGTGGTAGTGATATAGCCAATGGCCCCTGCGCCTGCGCCTGCGATGGCACCGGCACCGGCATTTGCACTAGAGCCAAACCAGCCGCCATAGGAGCTGGCCCCTGCACCTGCGGCTGCTCCTGCAGCTGCGCCCACGCCAATCCCGACTTCGGTGGTGGTTTCACCGGGGCCAGAGCCGTAACTGATGTCACTGACGACGGCTTCCGAGCTGACATCCCCGATCTGCTTCTGGAAGTTCTCCACCATCACCAGGCCGCCCGGATCTTCGATCGTCGGATCGATATGGGCTCCCACCTTGATGTGCGTGTCAACGTGGCCATGCCATTTCCAATGGACATTGTCGAAGGCTTGCGCCTGACTTGCCATCATCACACCACTTACGAGACCGATGGCGACTGCGAGCTTATTATAGGTAGTCATTGTCATGTTCCTCATGAATGTTGACTTATTGTGCTGCGCTGGATGCTGCCGATGTTTCTGTTGCAGGTGCCTCTGTTGCGGGTGCTTCTCTCAACGGTGTTGCGACTGCTGCGGTACTGCCTGATGCCGTATTGGCTGCGGCCACTTGCTGCGTGTTGCCGTCTTTCGCTGCAACATGCTGTCCCGGGTGAAGTTCACATTCCTGCCCCGCAGGTACAGGAAGTCCCAGGCCTTCAGTCAGGAGTTGGTAGGCGCCCATCTCCACGACTGATCTCACGCCCAGCTGCAGTGGTTCATTGCGCACTGCGCCGGAATCAAACTCGACCAGCTGATTGCCGAAGAAGCGATAGATGCCGGCTTCGACTTCGTAACCCACCACCTGCTTCTGCAGGCTGGTGACATAGACGGTGCGGAAGGTGCGGATGTCGACCATGCGCAGGTCCAGGCCCACATTGATCACGGCGGTCCGCAATCCGGCCCCGATTCCGCTGACGAACAGGCGAGTGCCACCACTGGAAATGTTGTAATTGAGCTCAGTGAGGGCACCGAGTACCACGAAGTGCGAGGGGAGGACGGCCAGCTTGCGTGGTGCATAGGCCATGGCCTTGTTCTCGTAAAGTTGCTGCTCGGCCAGCGGGACGCGAACATCAAGACGCTCTGTCAGGTGAACCTTGCGAGTCTTGTAGAGCGCGCTGATCAACATTTCCGAGACACCCTGAGTGACGGCGGCGCTTTCGGTTACTGTCGAATAGCTGCGTTGCCCTGTCTTGTCAGTGATTTGCCCGACGGCGATAACTGGCAGGTTTGTCGCGCCTGAAATACGGCTCAATGAGGCAAGACATTCACTGTAAGGCGTATTGTTTGAGGTGACTGGCGGCCCGACGACTGGCTCGACATTATCGAATTTCGGCTCGACTGCGGCGCAGCCCCCCAGCACTGTGGCCATGCAAGCGGCCAGACAAATCCGTGGCTTGAACATGCTGGAAGTTCCCCTGGTGTGACGCATTGTCCTGCGCCGTTCTTGTACTCTGATATGTGTCTATCAGTTGTGATGCCGTGTCTTTACAGGGGCATTAAGTGTGCCAACTAAATTCACAATAGTTCACAACAACTTACGCTTATTGTCTGGTGATCATTCGCGATGCGATTTGCAAAAGGCGAAGCGTATTGGGGTGAATTGTCAGGAGTCCATGACAAGGAATGAGGCGATATATGAGGCATGATGTCTTTCATGCATGAGGCGCGTGGCCACCGCGTGAATGATGAAATGATCTATCGGGGTGACTGAGGAATCTTGTCATCCGTGAGACACAGGAGGTCTCATGTTTTCGCGAGAACGGTGATGGCGGGGGTAGTGCGCGATTGAATGGTCTTTTAACGAACTCGGGGATCAGGCGTCTGTGATTAATTCATGATTCATGGGGTTGAAGTCTGTGTCATGGCCCATAGGTGGGACAGTGCGGCCAAGCCGCAGGAATAGAACGCCGGATTCCTCTTTCCTCAATGCAAGCCATTGATGCCTTAAGGAGAGCAAGATGACAGCTTCACGCCACATGACCTCGTACAACGCCACCGCTGCGCTTTCGTCCAAGCAGCGCCACCACCACGAGATGGACGGCAGCAACGCCAGCGATGGCGCAGAGTCCTCCAATCAGCGTCTGGGTGTTCGTCAGGTCGATGCCGATCGCGATCAGGCGCCGGAAGCCTATCTGGACAAGTCAGGCAGCGACCGAGGCTCCTCCCACTCGCGCGACGCCTACCCGACGCGTCTGAGCCAGCCACCGCAGCACCTGTGGCAGAAGCGCCGCGAGCCCGTCGTGCACTCGCGCGCCGATGAGGGGCCGCTGGGGGCTGAGCAACTCAAGCGGTTCGAGCGCGATGGCTTCCTGTTCGAGCCGGAATTCCTGGCCCCGCAAGAAGTCGAGACGCTCAAGGCCGAACTGGCTGCGCTGCTGGAGCAGGAAGATCTCCAGGGTCGTGATTTCACCATCACCGAGCCCAAGAGCCGCGAGATCCGCTCCATCTTCGCCGTTCACTTCCTGTCGGAGCGCTTCCGCCAGCTTGCCGAAGACCCGCGCCTGATGGATCGCGCGCGCCAGATTCTGGGTGGCGATGTCTATGTCCACCAGTCGCGCATCAACTACAAGCCGGGCTTCGAGGGCAAGGGCTTCAACTGGCACTCGGACTTCGAGACCTGGCACGCCGAGGATGGCATGCCGGAAATGCGTGCGGTCAGCGCCTCGATCATCCTGAATGACAATCACCACTTCAACGGCCCGCTGATGCTGATCCCCGGCTCGCACGAAGTCTTCGTGCACTGCCTGGGCGAGACGCCGGAAGACAATCACAAGTCTTCGCTGCAGGCACAGGAAGTCGGTGTGCCCTCGCGCGAAGCGCTGCGAGAGCTGGTCGCCCAGCGTGGCATTGAGGCGCCCACCGGTGCCGCGGGTGGTCTGCTGATGTTTGACTGCAACACCTTGCACGGCTCCAACGCCAACATGTCGCCGGACCCGCGCAGCAACGCCTTCTTCGTCTACAACCGCGTCGACAATGCCATGCAGGCGCCGTTCGCGGCCTCTCGTCCGCGCCCTGAATTTCTGGCCCACCGTGCCGATGGTGGCTGGGATGAACTGGAAAAATGAGCCGCGCGTGACAGACCGCCAGCGTGAGCAAGCGAAAGGAAAGACCGAAAGGCTGAGCAGGCCAGTGGACTGAACTGCACAACCCGGGGTTGCGTTCAGGCGGCGAAATCTCGGACGTTGGTGTGGTAGTGGCAAGCCGGCGGGGCGGCGTAAGATTGAGACATCTCTCATCGATCATCTCTCATTGATCATCCATCACGCCCCGACAGGAGTTCTGCATGCCGCTTGCTCAGCGTTTTACCCCACGTTTCAGCGATGGTCGTGTCTTTGCCCATGATCTCGGCAAGGTGGTGTGCGTGGGGCGCAATTATGCTGCCCACGCCGCGGAGCTCGGCAATGAAGTGCCCAGCGAGCCGTTGCTGTTCATCAAGCCCGCCACCAGCGTGGTGCCCATGGACAAGCCGCTGCCGCTCTCGAAGCGACGTGGCCAGTACCATTACGAGGCCGAGCTTGCGCTGCTGATCGGCAAGCCACTGTGCGAGGCGAGTGAAGACGAGGCGCTGGAGGCATTGGCCGGCATGGGGCTGGCGCTGGATCTCACCCTGCGTGAGCGTCAGAGCAAGCTCAAGGCCAAGGGCCAGCCGTGGGAACTGGCCAAGGCCTTTGACGGCAGCTGTCCTCTGTCCTCCTTCGTCGCGCTGGAAGGCCCGCGCTGGCGTGATGGCGAAGGCGCACTGCATGATGTCGATTTCCAGGCACTGCAGTATCGTTTCGCCATCGACGGCGAGCAGCGTCAGCAGGCGGATACCCGTCTGATGCTGTTCCCTGTCGCGCGGCTGCTCAGCGAGATCAGCCACAGCTTCACGCTGCTGCCCGGCGACGTGGTGCTGACCGGCACGCCGGAGGGCGTTGGTGAGCTGAATCCGGATCAGGCGCTGGCACTGGCGCTGGATGCCCCGGATGGCAGCGGCGAGCTGCTGCGTGTCGAGACACGCACGCGCGGCGTGGCATGATGCCTGGGTCTGTCTCGAGCCTTGACGTGAGTTGGCTCTGAGGCAGCCCTGAGCGAGTTCACAGCAGCCCTGAGCGTGTTGACCGCAGCCCTGAGCGAGTTGAGACAGAAAAGCCCCTGCCGGGATTCCGGCAGGGGCTTTTGCTGTCTGGGCTGCTGCTTTCCGGGCTCGAATCTCTGAAGCAGAGATCAGCTCAATGACGGAAGGGCTCAGCTCTCCAGGTAGGTATATCCTTCCAGACCTGCCTTCAGGTCCTCGAGCAGGTCTGCCTGTTCCAGCGCGTTCAGATTGGATGACTTGAGCTGACGCGCGAGGCGGGCCGCCAGCTGATCCGGGTCGAAGTTCACGTAGCGCAGCACCTGCGCCACGCTATCGCCCTGGATGGCATGGGAAAGCTGCCATTGGCCCTCGTCGTCGAGGCTGGCATCCACGGAATCGGTATCGCCGAACAGATTGTGCAGGTCGCCGAGGATCTCCTGATAGGCGCCGACCATGAAGAAGCCGAGCAGCTTCTCTTCCTCGGCATGCCATTCCGGCAGCGGCAGGGTGGCGTCCAGGCCCTGGTCATCCACATAGGTGTCGATGCGGCCATCACTGTCGCAGGTGATGTCCTGAATCACGCCACGCCGGGTCGGCGCGCGGTCGAGACCGGTCAGCGGCAGAATCGGGAAGATCTGCTCGATGCCCCAGATGTCCGGCAGTGACTGGAACAGCGAGAAATTGACGAACAGCTTGTCGGCCAGCTTCTCGTTGAGCTCATCGAGCACCGCGCGGTGCGAACGCTGGCGCGCATCGAGGCGCCCGGCGAGACTGCGACACACGTTGGTGTAGATGGCCTCGGCCTCGGCACGGATGGCGATGCTCGCCAGCCCCATCACGAAGCGCTCCTGCACCTGATGCTGGGCATGCACCACGGCGTGGTAGATCTCCACCAGCTCACGTGGCTCGAGCGCACCTTCCAGACGCGCGGCTTGTGTCCACAGCGCGGCGATCTGCAGATCATCCTCACGTGGCGTGGGCAGCGGCAGGTCGACACGCTCCTCGCCGATCACGTCCGTCACCAGCACGGCGTGGTGAGCGGTCAGGGCACGACCGGATTCTGAGATGATGTGCGGATGCGGCAGATCATGCGCCTCGCACACCGCGTGGAACGCCCCGACCACATAGTCGGCGTATTCACGCATCGAGTAGTTGAGCGAGCAGGCGCTTTCCGAGCGCGTGCCTTCGTAGTCCACGCCCAGGCCACCGCCGACATCGACGATTTCCACGCCGGCACCGGCTTCATGCAGCCCCTGATAGAAGCGCGCGCACTCGGCCAGGCCGCGCTGGATGTCGCTGATGTCCGCGATCTGCGAGCCGAGGTGGAAGTGGACCAGCTTGAGGCAGTCCAGCGCATCCACTTCGCGCAGGCGCTCGACCAGCGCGACGATCTGGCTCGCCGTCAGGCCGAATTTCGACTTCTCGCCGCCGGTGTTCTGCCAGTTGCCCTTGCCGATGGTGGCCAGGCGCGCGCGCAGACCGATGCGCGGCCGCACACCGAGACGTTCAGCTTCTTCCAGTACCAGTTCCAGCTCGCTGGCCTTCTCGACCACCAGGTGCACGCGGTGGCCGAGCTTCTCGCCCATCAGCGCCAGACGCACGTACTCGCGGTCCTTGTAGCCGTTGCAGACGATGACCGACGGGCCATTGTCCGACAGCGCCAGCACGGCGAGCAGTTCCGGCTTGCTGCCGGCTTCCAGGCCGACACGCCCGCGCGAGCGTTCGCTGGTCGCCAGCAGTTCCTCGACCACGCGGCGCTGCTGGTTGACCTTGATCGGATAGACGGCGGTGTAGCTGGCGCCATAGCCGCGTGAGCTGATGGCGGCATCGAAGGCGGCGCACAGCTGCTCGACCCGGTCATGCAGGATATCGGCGAAGCGGATCAGCAGCGGCAGTCGCAGGCCCTGGGCGCGGGCCTTGTCGATCAGCGAGATCAGCGGCAGCGCAGGCGTACCCGGTTCGCCATGGGGGCGCACCAGCGTCAGGCCATCCTGGCCCACGTCGAAATAGCCGCTGCCCCACTGGTCAATGTTGTAGGTGCGGCGTGCTTCGGCTGCAAAGGAGGTCATCGCGGTCTCCGGAGATGGACGGCGTGAAGGCAAGCCCGGCGGTGCTCAGCGGTGTGGGCAGCGTCGGAGAAGACAATGGCGCCCGCACGGATGCGGGCGCTCAGGGGGCGCATTATGCCTGCTGGGGAGGCGCAGGCAATCGCTTTGCCACTTGCGTGGGCATTCAGGCCGGCTGGGTGGCGTCGGGCAGCGGCAGGGCGCCTTCCTCGATGCGCCGGCCCAGCAGCTGGCGATACTGTGCCGGGTCCTTCGGCGTCAGGCTGTGAGCGGGCGGGTCCACGTAGACCACCAGCAGGCGTGACAGCCAGTAGCGCAGCGCGGTCATGCGCAGCATGCTCGGCCACAGGCGGCGTTCGTCAGCGTTCATCGGGCGCTCGGCCAGATAGGCGCTGAGCAGGGCGTCATAACGCGCCTGATCCAGACGGCCATCGTCATTGGAGCACCAGTCATTGACCAGAATCGACAGATCGAAGATCAGGTCGCCGGTGCAGCCATTGTAGAAGTCGATGATGCCGCCGAGGCGATCGCCGTCAAACAGGGTGTTGTCGCGGAACAGATCCCCGTGCAGCGCGCCCTGTGGCAGGTCGACGCCACTGAAGACGTCTTCGCAGACATCGATCTCGTCGGCCATCAGTGCCTGGTCTTCCGGGCTCAGATAGGCCAGCACCTTGTGGTGCATCGGCTTGATCCAATGCAGGTCACGGGTGTTGGGGCGCTGGCCGGTGAAGTGCTGCGAGACGGCGTGCATGCGCCCCAGCGCCGCACCGATCTCGCGGCACTGGGCGACATTGGGCGAGACGGGCCACTTGCCCGGCATGCGCGGAAACAGCAACGCCGGCTTGCCTGCCAGCGTCTTGAGCGCCTGACCTTCGCGGTCATGCAGCGGGCCGGGCACCGGCAGCTGGTGGCCGGCGAGGAAGTCGAGCAGCTCGACGAAGAAGGGCAGTTCCTCATGCTCGCCCTGCTCGAACAGGGTCAGCACCATCTCGCGGCGGTCGGTGGTGACGAAGAAGGTCGAGTTCTCGGTGCCGTGGGCGACATCTTCAAGCGATGTCAGCGTGCCTGCATCGTACTCTGCCAGAAATTCTGCGACCTGAGCCTCGCTCAGGGGGGTAAAGACTGCCATGGGTGACTCTTCTCGCCGAAATGTGTCCGCCCCATCAGTGGCGCGCCGCTGGACGGACGCGGCGGCAATGCGCTGACAGGAGTTGTTGTCGGTAGGCAGGAGGGAGACCGTCATGCCCGGGCCGAGCGCAAGGGGTGCGTCCGGTCCGGGCATGATGCCCGTCACTGCCGGGTCAGGTGCCGCGTGACCCGCAATGCCGAGCTTATCACTTTTTCCGCGCCCAGCCGGGCACCTTGAGCTGACTGGCCTGCGATACGCTGGAACGGGTGAAGTTGCCGTTGCCATCACTGTCGAGCAGGAAGAAGGGCGTGCCCCCCTTGGGGATGATCTCGATGGCGTACAGATGGCCATTGACGCGGTATTCGCGCAGCTGGCGGTCATCCTGCTGACGGCTGGTGACCTGTGGCTTGGGGGCATCACTCTCGGCCACGGCCAGCGGGGCGCCCAGCGCGGTGATGACCAGCAGCAGAGCACTCGCCAGCAGCGTGGGCAGGCGCAGCGTCGGGTGCGGAGCAATCGAAGCAGTCGTGCGCATGGCATTCCTCCTTTAACACGTGAGCCTTCATCGCAGGGAGACTGGCGACAAGGCCCCGTACACAAAAGTCCTGAGCGCAAAGATTCTGTGCGCAAGCGTGCGGAGGGCAAGCGAATCGGCGATGGCCAGAAACCTTGCCTGATGGGCGCAGTCTACGACTCTTGTCAGCCGCGTGCACGATTTCACTGCCCCTGGGAGCTGCCCGAAAGCCGGTCCATGCCCGCGGCGTGACTGTGCCTCGCCGCAGCCCTTGCGTATCATGACAGCCATTGATGCCGAGAGAGTTTCGGCCCCGACTCTGCTTGCCCCAAGCTCACCCTTCAGCCTACGGATGCGACTGCTCATGGCCGCCACGCCGATCGTTCTCGTCGATGGATCTTCCTACCTCTATCGTGCCTTTCATGCCCTGCCGCCGCTGACCACCTCCAAGGGCCTGCCCACCGGCGCGGTGAAGGGCGTGATCAACATGCTCAAGAGCCTGATCCGCCAGTATCCGGACAGCCCCATGGCGGTGGTGTTCGACGCCAAGGGCAAGACCTTCCGTGATGACATGTACCCCGAGTACAAGGCCCAGCGTCCGCCGATGCCCGATGACCTGCGCCTGCAGGTCGAGCCGCTGCATGCCTGCGTACGCGCGCTGGGTCTACCGCTATTGTGCGTGGAAGGTGTCGAGGCCGATGACGTCATCGGAACTCTTGCGCGACTGGCCACCGAGGCCGGGCGTGACGCCGTCATCTCCACCGGCGACAAGGACATGGCTCAGCTGGTGAATGAGCACATCACGCTGGTCAACACCATGAAGAACGAGACGCTGGACGTGGACGGCGTCACCGAGAAGTTCGGCATTCCGCCCAACCTGATCATCGACTTCCTCGCGTTGATGGGCGACAAGGTCGACAACATTCCCGGCGTGCCGGGTGTGGGCGAGAAGACCGCGCTGGGCCTGCTGCAGGGCATGGGCGGCGGTCTCGACACCATCTACGGTGACCTCGATCGCATCAAGACGCTCAGCTTCCGCGGCGCCAAGACGCTGGCCAAGAAGATGGAAGCGCACCGCGAGGATGCCTATCTCTCCTATCGTCTCGCCACCATCAAGCTGGACTGCGAGCTGGAGCATGGCCTGGATGACCTCGCGATCGCCGCGCCGGATACCGCCGCGCTGGTCGAGCTCTACAAGGAGATGGAGTTCCGCGCCTGGCTGAAGGAGCTGCTGGAAGGCGGTGACATGGCCGCCACCCCGCACGCCGATGAGAAGGACAGCGGTGTCGCCGGCGGTGATCTGTTCGGCGACAGCATCGCGCCCGTCGCGGAGAAGGCCTCCGGCAAGGGCAAGACCGCCGCTGCACCGACGCCTGAGCTGGATGGGGCGGGTGACGAGGACGAGATGCCCGAGGCGCTGCCGCCGCGTGAGGAGCGCAACTACCGCGCCATCACCGAGCAGGCCGAGCTGGACGCGTGGCTGGAGCGTGTGCGCAGCAGCACCTCGCTGTGCTTCGACCTCGAGACCACCAGCCTCAACTACATGGAAGCCGAGATCGTCGGCATCGGCATGGCGCTGGAAGTCGGCGAGGCCGTCTACATTCCCGTCGCCCACAGCTATCTGGATGCCCCCGCGCAGCTGGACCGCAAGGCCGTGCTGGAGGCGCTGACGCCGATTCTGGCCGATGGTGCCATCACCAAGATCGGCCAGAACCTCAAGTACGACATCGAGGTGCTGGCGCGCTATGACATCGCGGTGGCCGGTCCGCTGGCCGACACCATGCTGATGTCCTACGTGCTCAACTCCACCGCGACCCGTCACGACATGGACTCGCTGGCGCTCAAGTACCTGGGCGAGAGCACCATCAGCTTCACCGACATTGCCGGCAAGGGCGCCAAGCAGCTGACGTTTGACCAGATCGCGCTGGAAGAGGCGATGCCCTACGCCTGCGAGGATGTCGACATCACCCTGCGCCTCGCCGCGCTGCTGATGCCGCGCATCGAGAAACTGGGGCGTCTAGGCGAGGTGCTGCGTGATTACGAATACCCGTTGATTCCGGTGCTGGCGCGCATCGAGCGCAACGGCGTCGCGATCGACCCCGAGCGCCTGCACGCCCAGACCCGTGAGCTGACCGAGCAGATCCACGACATCGAGAAGCAGGCCTTTGAGCTGGCGGGCCGCGAGTTCAATCTCTCCTCGCCCAAGCAGCTGGGCGAGATCCTCTTCGAGGAGCAGAAGCTGCCGGTCAAGAAGAAGACCCCCAAGGGCGCGCCGTCCACCGCCGAAGCCGTGCTCGAGGAGCTGGCGCTGGACTACCCGCTGCCCAAGCTGATCATGCGCCATCGCGGCATGACCAAGCTCAAGAGCACCTACACCGACAAGCTGCCGCAGCTGGTCAACCCGACCACGCGTCGCCTGCACACCAGCTACCATCAGGCCGTCACCGCGACGGGTCGTCTGTCGTCGTCTGATCCGAACCTGCAGAACATCCCGGTGCGCAGTGAAGAGGGCCGTCGCATTCGTCAGGCCTTCATCGCACGCCTCGGCTATCGCATCGTCGCGGCGGATTACTCGCAGATCGAGCTGCGCATCATGGCGCACCTCTCCGGTGACAAGGGGCTGCTCTCGGCCTTCGCCGACAACCGTGACGTGCACGCCGCCACCGCCGCGGAAGTCTTCGGTACCGAGGAATCACGTGTCAGCAGTGACCAGCGTCGCAGCGCCAAGGCCATCAACTTCGGGCTGATCTACGGCATGTCCGCCTGGGGCCTCTCGCGTCAGCTGGATATCGACCCTGGCCAGGCCAAGACCTACATCGAGCGCTACTTCGAGCGCTATCCGGGCGTCGCCACCTACATGGAAGACACTCGCCACCTCGCCGCCGAGCAGGGCTATGTCGAGACCATCTTCGGCCGTCGTCTCTACCTGCCGGAAATCGGCTCGCGCAATCACGCGCGTCGCAGTGCTGCCGAACGCACCGCCATCAACGCCCCGATGCAAGGCAGCGCCGCCGACATCATCAAGCGCGCCATGATCGACGTGGACGCCTGGCTGGCGGGCAATGACGGTGACAAGGCGTATGACGCCATGATGGTCATGCAGGTACACGATGAACTTGTCTTCGAAGTCGCCGAAGCGCAGGTCGAAGACTTCATGAAAGACGTCGCGCAGCGCATGCAGAACGCCGCCTCTCTCGATGTCCCGCTGCTCGTCGAAGTCGAGCAAGGCGACAACTGGGAAGAAGCACATTAAATATATGTGCTTCACAACCCCTCCTGCGTAGTGTAGGAGGGGTTATGAAAATAGCCTGGTGTTATGTTTTGGGCTAATTCTTAACTGTTCTTTTTTTATCTTTTCAATTTGTTTTATGAATAATTCTGCATCAAGGAAATAGCTTGGATACGCTTTTTTAAGCGAGATAAGTGATTCGGAGGTGACTAGGACCACTTGCAGTTCCTCGCCATTACTTATTTGCTCCTCTTTTGCCGAATATTCTTTGTTTGCTAGCTCGACTTCACTCTTTTTAAAAGAGCGTATGCTTGCTCTGCGTGTTGCCATATTTAATGTTATTAGATGGTAGTCGCCAGTGCTATTGCCATTATCTATGTGCCTCGTGGCTACTTTAAAGCCAGTTAGCTTTTTAATTACATCAAGCTCTGCTTCCTTTTCTATAAGCATGGAATACAATTTTTCAACTTCAATACTGTCGTGTTTTGGGACACGGGGTGTTTTCTCCATAATCGCAAAGGCCGAACTTGCTAAAGAGAAAAATTCTAGCCACTCTTCTGGGCCTTCGCCAGACTTAAGTGCGTGGCTCAAATATGTTCCCATTGTTTCTATGGCTGTTGCCCAAGCATGTTGTATATTTGTCCTTACTTGAAGCTCAATCCATCTCCCATCGATATATTTAAATAGCAAATGGACGCTGCGATAACCTGAGTCTTTAGGAAAGTTTATGTAGTCTTTGCCCTGTGGTTTTAAAGAAAATGCTCGACTAGGTCTAGTGGGATGTTTGTAATTCTCAATTAATTTTCTTAGAACCTTCATGTCATGTACAACAGCCCTTATTCCACCAATGTCTTGCATTCTCGATAACCGCATACTTTTCTCACGTTCGAGCTTTGATAGTATAGACGGTGAGCGTTTAAGACGTTGAGAAACTATGGCCTTTTCATCGATTTTAGCTAGCCGTTGCCGCAAAGATATCTGAAAGCTATTAAGAGCAGCAGTATGGCATGCTCTCCAATTATCCAGAACATCCTTCGATTCATCCTTATCTATGCTACCTTTAGTTATTAAAGATATTCCAGCTCTATCTACACGAGATTTTGAATATTCTAATGATATTTTCTTGGGCACATCCATATCCTTATGTCGTAATTCAATCCTCTCTGAATATTAGCTTATATTTTGATCTTTTAGGTTCTTATTAGACCACTGGCTACGTTGATCCTTGGCGGTGGTAGGCCGATGCTGTAGGTGGTGTCCGGTTTTCCGGACGCTGGCTGCGTGTTGGCGCAGCCCATAACAATCAGATCCGGCGGGTGTGGTGGCAGAGGGATACGGTTGCCCACGATGACCGGACACGCCAAGGGAGAGTCGGTGATGGCTCAGCAGATGCCAGTGTCAGGCGCGGCGGGTGGAGCGAAGGCGGCTGCTCCGCTGCGCAACGATTCACCTGCCACCTCGATTCATGTCGAGCGGGCGCGTCGCGAGTTGCTGCGAGCCGCGATGGATGCGGTGGAGGAGTGGGTGGTGGTGGTGGATGCCCAGGGCGGTATCCAGTTTCTGAACGCCCCCTATGCCGAGTTTCTCGGCGTCGAGGCCAGCGAGGTGCTGGGGCGCGATGTCAGCGAGGTGATCGAGAACACCCGCATGCATGAGGTGCTGGAAAGCGGCCGCGCGGAGCTGGCCCAGCTGCAGTTGATTCGTGGCCACCACATGATTGCCCACCGTTACCCCATCTTCCGCGATGGCGAGCTGATCGGTGCCATCGGCTCGGTGCTCTATCACGACACCTGGGAATGGCGGCAGGTGAATGCTCAGGTCCAGGCGCTGGAGGCGGAGGTGGACTACTACCGTCAGGCGCTGGAAACCCCCAACGGCGCGCGCTGGCAGTTGAGTGACATCATCGGGGATTCGCCCGCCATGCGGGAGCTGGCCAGCAAGGTACGCAAGATCGCCCCCGGCGGCGCCTCGGTATTGATCCGTGGCGAGTCCGGTACCGGTAAGGAGCTGTATGCCCATGCGCTGCATCGCAGCTCGGCGCGTGCCAAGGGGCCCTTCATCAAGCTCAACTGCGCGGCGATTCCCGAAGCGCTGCTGGAGGCGGAGCTGTTCGGCTATGAGGAAGGCGCGTTCACCGGCGCGAGGCGAGGCGGCAAGCCCGGCAAGTTCCAGCTCGCGGATGGTGGCACGCTGTTTCTCGATGAGGTTGGTGACATGCCGCTGGCGATGCAGGCCAAGTTGCTGCGCGTGCTGCAGGACCGTGAAGTCGAGGCGGTCGGCGCGACACGGCTGGTCACCGTCGATGTACGAGTCATCGCCGCCACGCACCGCCCGCTGGAGGCGCTGGTCGAGAGCGGCGAATTCCGCGAAGACCTCTTCTATCGCATCAACGTGGTGCCACTGCAGGTGCCGCCGCTGCGCGAGCGCCGTGACGACCTGCCGACCCTGGCCACGCATCTGCTGTCACGTCTGGCGCGTCGTAGTGGCCGTCGTCCGCCGATACTCTCCGAGACCGCGTTGGAGCGCCTGTGTGCCCATCACTGGCCCGGCAACGTGCGCGAGCTGGAAAACGTCCTCGAAGCCGCCTTCTATCTGGGCGGCAGCCATATCCAGCCGACCGATCTGCCGGATGCCATCGGTGCCCGGCATGGCGATGCGCGGCATGGCGATGCCCGCCGGACTGAATTATCCACACCCCCCTCGGATTCAGACGTGCTTGCTGCTTCCGACACGCCAGTGGCAACCGGCTCGCTGCGGGAGGCGATGGCGCAGGCGGAGCGCCAGCTGATCGTGGACGCGCTGCGCGCCGCTGAGGGCAATCGCACCCGCGCCGCCCGTCAGCTCGGCATCGCCAAGTCCTCGCTCTACGAGAAGCTCAACCGTCATGGCCTGTTGGCCGAAACGCCCTGATCGAGAGTGGTTTCACCTTCCCGCCACAGACGAGGGGTCAAAGCGTCCGGAAACTCGGTCAATGACCGGAAATCCGGACGCTTTGCGTGTCACGCCACCCCACGCCGTGCCTACCCGCATGGGGTCTGCCTTCCACTATCGGCATATTCGACTGGAGTCGTAGACCGAATTCATGTCAGCGCGCGACCTTGGTCGCAGCCTTGACGACCCGCGTGTCCGGCTTTCCGGACGCTGCCGAGCGTGGATGGCGGCCTTGAGCACATCGTGTGGCTACTCGTGCGTGATTGGCTCTCGTAGCTCTCTGAAATCATTGGAATTGTTGTGGCGTGGTCAGGCGCTTGCGTTGTCAATGGGTAAGTTGACGTAAGCGTCAGCTTGTTGCGTGCCTTATCGCCAGAAAGCATCGAGCCGTACGACCAGCCAGTACAACAACAAATCAGGGAGCCGTGCCATGTTGCATCACGCCACGCCGCGTCACACGACGCCGACTCGTCGCCTGCGCCTCGGAGCCGCCATCGCGGCGGCCGTCGCCACCACCACCTTGATGGCCGCCGCACCTGCTCAGGCGGAAGGGCCGAAGCAGCTCGACGTCGCCAGTACCTTCTCGACCAAGAACTTCCTGGGCGCCGGGGCCGTGCGTCTGTCCGAGGAACTCAAGAGCGCCACCGGCGGTGAAGTCGGTCTGCGCGTGCACGAGCCGGGTGATCTGGTGCCGGCCTTCGAAGTCTTCAACTCCGTCTCTTCCGGCGCGATCCAGGCCGGTTGGGACTGGATGGGCTATTGGGCCGGCACGGTGCCGATCACCAACCTCTACGGTGCGCTGCCGTTCGGCCCGAGCCCGGAAGCCTTCATGTCATGGATGTGGGCCGGTGAGGGCACCGAGCTGATCCAGGCCGCCTATGACCCCTACGGCGTGAAGGTGCTGCCGTGCTTCATCTCCCCGCAGGAGACGGGCGGCTGGTACAACAAGGAAATCAACTCGCCGGATGACTTCAAGGGCCTGTCGATGCGCATCTCGGGCCTCGGCGCCAAGGTGCTCAACAAGCTGGGCGCCTCCACCCAGCTGGTACCGGGCAGCGAGATCTATCTTGCACTGGAGCGTGGCCGTGTCGATGCCACCGAGTTCTCGGTGCCGCAGGTCGACCAGGCGATGGGCTTCAATGAAGTCGCCAAGTACTACTACTTCCCGGGTTGGCACCAGAGCGCCAGCTGGTTCTCGCTGTTGATCAACCAGCAGGTGTGGGACAGCTACAGTGACCAGCGCAAGGCGCAGTTCCAGACCGCCTGCCGCGCGACCCTGCAATGGGCGATGGCCGAAGCGCCGCCGGCTCAGGTACGTGCGATCCATGAGCTCGAAGCCAAGGGTGTCGAGGTCAAGCGCTTCCCGGAACCGGTGATGACCGCGCTGCAGAAGGCATGGGGGGAAGTGCTGGAAGAAGAGAAGCAGACCAATCCTGACTTCGCCAAGGCCTACGATTCGCTGATGAAGCATGCCGCATTGATCGACGAATGGTACGAGCTGCAGGCCATGCCGCAGCCGATGGCCATGAAGCAGGCCGGTGACGCTGAGGAGGGTAGCGCCCAATGACCGACCCCCGCCTTGCGCCCTGGCGGGCACAGGGCGGGGCGGTGTGTGACGCCCTGGGCCGACCGCTGGTCGGCCTGGGGCTATGGGTGGGTCGCCTGACCAGCTGGTTGGGTCTGGCGATCATCCTGGCCGTGCTCACCACCGTCACGCTCAACGCCCTGGGCATCAATGAAATCGCCAACTGGGGGTCGCCTGACGTGCTGCTGTTCGGCACCGCGATCACCATCAATTCCGTCACCGAGCTTCAATGGCATCTGTTCGGCCTGCTGACGCTATTCGGTGGCACCTATGCCTTGCACAGCGACACGCATGTGCGGGTCGATCTGTTCTACCAGCGCCTCTCGCCGCGTGGGCGCGCCGTGGTCGATATCCTCGGCCACCTCATCATGCTGATTCCCTTCTGCCTGCTGATCGCCTGGCTGTCCAAGCACTTCGTCACCATGTCCTACATGTCCGGCGAGAAGTCCAACTATGGCGGGCTGGTGGACCGGTACCTGATCAAGGCGATGCTGCCGACGGGTCTGGTGTTTCTCGCCCTCGGCGCACTCGGGCAGATCTTCGAGAATCTGGCTTGCCTGTTCGACCCGGCGCGCACTCCTGAACGCCTGAAGGACCATGAGATTGCCAGTCTTGCCGGCCTTGCACCTCAGGCAGGCAAGACGCAGGACACCGCTGCACACGAGACGGCCGGCACGACGGCACCCAAGGATCAAGCAGACGGGAGCCATGACGATGCTCGCTGAATACG
The DNA here is from genome assembly GCF_001720485.1 of Cobetia marina. Lineage (GTDB taxonomy): Bacteria > Pseudomonadota > Gammaproteobacteria > Pseudomonadales > Halomonadaceae > Cobetia > Cobetia marina. The sequence continues at coordinate 3,902,581 of NZ_CP017114.1, read as the reverse complement.
CCTTGCCCATCACCATGGTGGTGGCACTTCTGATCGGTATCTTCTCCGGCTACCCGGTGGCCTTCCTGCTCGGCGGGCTGGGTATCCTGTTCGCCTTCATCGGTGACATTCCGCTGCCGTTTCTCGGCACCGTCGGCTCGCGCATCTTCGGCGGGGTGATCGAGAACTGGCTGCTGATCGCGATTCCACTGTTCGTGTTCATGGGGCTGATGCTGGAAAGCTCCGGGGTGGCGCGCAATCTGTTGATGACGCTGCAGCGCCTGTTCGGTCGCGTGCATGGTGGTCTGGCCGTCTCGGTGGCGCTATTGGGCGTGGTGATGGCCGCCAGTACCGGCATCATCGGTGCCTCGGTGGTCATGCTGGGCCTGCTGGCGCTGCCGGTGATGCTGGGGCAGGGCTACAAGGCCGAGATGGCCTGTGGGGTCATCGCGGCCTCCGGCACCCTGGGCATCCTGATTCCGCCCTCGATCATGCTGGTGCTGATGGGCTCCATCCTGCAGATCTCGGTGGGGGCGCTGTTCAAGGCGGCGCTGATTCCGGGGCTGATGCTCGGCGCGCTCTACGTGGCCTATCTGCTGATCACCGCCAAGCTGCGCCCGGACTGGGCACCGCTGCCGGACCAGTCGCTGCTCGGTACCGACAAGACACCGCTGCCGCTGGCGCTGCTGCGGGATCTGCTCGGCCCGATGGTGCTGATCGTCGCGGTGCTGGGCTCGATCATGACCGGTATTGCCACGCCCACCGAGGCCGCGGCCATCGGCGCGGGCGGCAGTCTGCTGCTGGCGCTGGTGATGGGCGGGCTGTCCTTCGACACCCTGCGCAACACGCTGCGCGATACCTCGCGGACCAGCGCGATGATCCTGTTCGTCGTCATCGGCGCGACCTGCTTCTCGGTGGTCTTCAAGCGCCTGGGCGGCGACTATCTGATCGAGGATGTCATCACCGGCACCGGCCTGGGTCCCTACGGCCTGCTGTTGCTGCTGATGGGACTGATCTTCGTGCTCGGCTTCTTCCTGGAGTGGATCGAGATCAGCTTCGTGGTGCTGCCGCTGGTGGCGCCGGTGGTCGAGGCGCTGGACTTCGGGCTCGGGCTTTCCGGCCAGGGGCTGCTGGTATGGTTCGCGATTCTGGTCGCCATCAATCTGCAGACGAGTTTCCTGACCCCCCCTTCGGCTACGCATTGTTCTATCTCAAGGGCATCACCGCCGGGCAGGTCTCCATCGGCACCATCTATCGCTCGATTCTGCCCTTCGTCGGCCTGCAGCTGGCGGGGTTGATCCTGTGCATGCTGTTCCCCGCGCTGGTGCTGTGGTTGCCGGGGCTGATGCCGTGAGTGCGGGCAGGGTTCGGGCAGGGGGAGGGCAGAGTGCGGGCGTGACATCGGCGCCGTGCCACCGCCACGCCGTGGAAGGTAGTCAGCAGGGCGAGGGGCGTCACAGGGAGGTGATGTGCCACAGATCTGCCGTGATCGGCAGAGCGATCCATCAGGGAGAACGAGATGCTGCCACGACGCAGGGTATTGATTGCGGGGCAGGGGGAATGGCTGGAAGCCATGGCGCGCACCTTCCTGGAAGATGGTGCCATCATCGCCCTGATGAGTACCGCGCAGACGGATCTCGAGCGCGTGCTGGACGCGCTGGGCGGCGAGCAGTCGGATCGCTTCGGTCAGGTGGTGGGCGAGGGCTGTTTCGAGGTGCTGGTGGCGCGTCTCGGCCGTCTCGACGTGCTGGTCTGCATGCCGCCGCAGGCCGTGGCCGGGCAGTCGCTGGAGGCGTGTCTGGTCGCGCAGGTCGCCGGGCCCGGCGCCTTGCTCAAGGCGGCCTGTGCACGCATGTTGCGCCACGGTGGACGCCTGCTGGCCGTCGCGCCGCCGCTGTCCTCGCCGCTGCCCTCGCAGGAGCATCACGGCACTGCCATGGCGCAGGCGGCGCTGGGTGAGTTGATCCAGCGCCTCGCGCTGCGTGCCCCCGACAGGGTGCGCGCCAATCTTCTGTGTCCCGAGGGCAGCCGACCGGATGCCGTGGCGGAGTGCGCGCGCTTCCTGGCCGGTGGTGCCGGGCGCGCGCTCAACGGTCAGGTCCTGCACCTGACCGACTGATATCGAATGGGGGCTCCCGGCCCTCGTTCTCTTGTCGTACCCCCGGCGCACGATGGCTGCCGGGCCTGCCTGCCATTCCTTCCCAAGCCTTGCCGATTCGTTTCCGCGGATGCGCCGCGTTCGCTGGTCCGACATATGGCCAATTTCATCAAATCTATGTCCAATTTCCTCAAACCACTTCGACGGTAGGGGCTTAAGGTAGAAGAGATTCCAGTCGGACCCGCCCCCGAGAGCAGGCACCTGCCAGGGAAAACAAGCGTGCCGCTCCCCAGCCGTGGAGAACATCGAGTGCCCAGCGCCCCCCTTTCCGTCTGCCTGACAGACTCCGGACGACAACTGCAGCTGAGCCACCCCGAGGGTGATCTGACCCTCGAGGCGCTCTGGCTGCGCGAGCGGAGTCCTGATGACGCGACTCTCGATTCCCTGACCGGTCAGCGCCTGATCGAGGCGGCGGATCTGCCGCTGGATCTGCGCCTGAGTGAG